>DATEDB010000257.1:0-3635 GCA_035286625.1 Bacteroidota bacterium | reverse complement strand
CTGTCAAGGGGCGGCGAAAACATCCATTCCGGGACGTGGCCCGTCACGGACGGGGATCTCGGGGCGGTCGTGAAAACCCCTCCTTGACTTTCAGCGCCCGCCCGCGTAAATTTCAACTGAATTCGCCCGCTTCTCCTCCCGGACTTATATTTGTCGTTATATGAAAAACCACTCGTGCCCGCCGGTCCCCGGTCCGGCCGTAATCTTTCTTCTGGCCTGTTTCCTGGCCTGTTCGCCGGCTCCGGCGTCTCCGGCCGCGGAGGCGGGAGATCCCCGTCCGCCGTACCTGCCCTCATCGGAACCATGCGATTCGGTGGCGTCATCGCCGTTCGCCGAAGGCATGGTCCTCTTCAACGTCTCCGTCGGGGGAGGGGGCAGCACCGCCAGCGTCCTGGCGAATGACTCCTTCACCGTCTCCTTCGATTATTTTTGCCAGGTGGTCGCGGGTTTTACGACACTGTCTCCGCAGCGCTGCATTTTTAGGAACAGGGTCGACTGCACGGGTGAGAACGGGACCCTGACGTTCCGGCTCAAGGCGCCGGCGTTCCCCTCACAGTACCTGATCGGTTTCGATCTCCTGCGCACTCTGACAGAACCGCCATGCCCGACCTCATGGCCGAACGGCCCCCCCGTCCCCGACCGGTACATTGCGTGCGTCAGCGTCACGGCGGGGGACCTCCCCTACCCGGTGACCGGGCATGCCGACAACGTCACCGGCTCATCGGCGACCCTCCACGGCCAGGTCAACCCGAGCGGATTCCCGACCACCTGCCGGTTCGTCTACGGGACCGCCCCGGGTATCTATACAGACAGCGTCGCCGCGTTCGAATCCCCGGTGAACGGGTCCACTTTGTTGCCGGTGTCCGGGGGCATCTCGGGGCTGTCCCCCAACACCAGGTATTACTATCGCGCGACGGCGGAAAACGTCAACGGCTACAATGTGGCTGTTGAAAAAAGTGTCTTCACGGGCCCGCAGTTCGCCCTTGCCGAACCCGCCCACTCGTTCGGCTATATCCCGCTGAACGGGTCGAGAACCGACAGCATCACTGTCCTCAATACCGGGAACGTCACACTGCCGATCACCTCGGTGATCCCCCTCAGCGGGCAATTTCTCGTCGACCCCACCTCCGGGTCGGTCCCGCCCCTGGATTCGATGAAGTTCGCCGTGACCTATGATCCGCCATTCTACGGCCGGTGGAACTCCGGTATCGTCTTCCTGCACGGGGCCGTAGGCAGTCCCGACACCCTGCTGGTGTCCGGTGCCGTTCCGATCGGAGGGGTCCTGGCGGGATGGAACATCATCTCCGTTCCGCTGAATGTTGTGGATCCCGGGCGCCAGGCCATCTTCCCGGAGGCTGTTTCCAGCGCCTTCGGATTCACCACCATGTATTACACGGCCGACACGCTCGTAAACGGCAAAGGTTACTGGTTGAAATTTCCCGCCACCGACAGCATGACGGTCTCCGGTGAGCAGAGGGCGGTCGACAACACCCCGCTCTCCGCGGGGTGGAACATCGTCGGGGTGCCGAGTTTTCCGGTGCCCATGGATTCGGTGTCGACCGTGCCACCCGGGATCATCATGGGAAATTTCTTCGAGTACGCATCCGGCTACGCGTCCGTCTCAACACTGCGGCCCGGGAAGGGGTACTGGGTCAGGGTGTCGCAGGGGGGGACCCTCAGGCTGAGCGGCGAACTCGCCGCAGTCCAACCGGGGACTGCTGCGGGGCTGTCACCGGCCGAACCGTCGCGTGAAGACTACCTGCAGCTCACCGTGACCGACGCCGTGGGGGAATCCCGCCGGCTCTACGTCGCCGGGACCTCATCTCCGGAAATCGAACTTCCTCCCGCTCCTCCTCCCGGAGACTTCGACGCGCGTTTCGAGGGGAATCTCATGGCGGCGAGGCCCCGGCCGGGGTCCGGATCGCGGCCCGGACTCGAAATCCGCGACGCCGTCTATCCACTGACAATCGCGTGGTCGTCCGTCATGGACGGGCCGGGACTGAACGCGGGCGGCAGATCGGTTTCGCTCTCGATGCCCGGGGAGGTACTGGTGGGCGAGGGGGAACGGGTGTGGCTCACCGCGGCGGATGATTTCGCCGGGAGCCGTGTTGCGGCCGGGGATTACGGGCTCTTCAGGAACTACCCCAACCCCTTCAACCCCTCCACGGTGATCTCTTTCACGCTCCGCTCGGGGGGATCGGTCGAATTGTCGGTCTACAACCCGCTCGGTGAGAGAGTCGCCCCACAGGTGGACCGGTTCATGGGCGCCGGAAGGCACGAAGTGGAGTTCAACGCCTCCGCTCTTCCGGCAGGCGTGTACATCGCGCGGCTGAACGCGGAGGGCCGGACATCGTCGATAAAAATGCTGCTGGTGAAATGAGTCTCCGCCGGGGCGACGGGCGTCAGCGGGGGAGGCGGATCCGGAAGATCGTGCCTTTCCCCACCCGGCTTTCCCGGACGGTCAGCCGTCCTTTGTGATAGGTTTCCACGATCCGCTGCGACAGGCTCAGCCCGAGTCCCCAGCCGCGGCGCTTCGTGCTGAACCCCGGCCTGAAGATATCCTTGCGGTTTTTCGGATCGATCCCCTTCCCGGTGTCCGCCGCGTCGATCGTCACGATGTCAGGGCCGCCCCGCAGGTGGAAGGCGATCACCCCCTCGCTGTCCTCGATCGCCTCGAGCGCGTTTTTAACGAGGTTTTCGATCACCCACTCGAAGAGTTCCCTGTTGATCCGCGCGGTCGTGTCCCCCTCAGCGTCCACCGTCAGTTCGATGCGTCTGCCACGGGCGAACCGAGAGGGAAGTCGCCGCTCGTAATACTCCAGGACCGAGCGGACGACCGCCTCCAGGTTTTCCTCCGCCAGGAGGGGCTTGGAACCGATCTTCGAGAACCGTTCGGTGATCTTCTGCAACCGGTCGAGGTCCTTCTCCATTTCGGAGAGGAACGATAACTGTTCGGGATGCTCGCGGGCCGTCTTCCTCATCATCTCGATCCAGCCCATGATGCTCGACAGAGGGGTCCCCAGCTGGTGCGCCGTTTCCCTGGCCATGCCGACCCAGATGTTGCCCTGTTCGTGCCGTTTGATGTGGCTGAAACCGACGTACCCCATTAAAATGAACAGCCCGGCGACGGCCACCTCGATCAGCGGCAGCCACCTGAGCCTCGTGATGATCGGCGACTCACCGTAATGCACGTAATTGAGCACGATGGTGTCCTGCAACGCCACCCTCACGGGCGTGTTCAGGCGGTCGAGCTCGGCGACGATCGAGGCGTAATACGCCGCCTGTGCCGCCGAATCCGGGTCGGGGGAGGGCTCGATGTTCCTGGCGCTCTGCGCGAACGGAGGGAGGGGACGGTTGAGACTGTCGGTCAGGATCATCGGGAAATCGATCGATCTGATCACCTCGTTGAAAATGAAACTGTAATCCGACGGGTTCGAAAAGGTGTCGTCGGGCAGGTTTGCGACGTACTCGAGGGATTTCGCGTAGAGCGCGGCGACGTCGCGTTCTTTCTGGAGCAGTTCGTCGACGAGGAGCTTGGAGTACCACAGGGTTCCGAGCACGATGGCCGTGGCGATGACAACCAGTGTGAGCTTGATGTTGGTGGAGCGGGGGGAGGCCACGGGGTTTACCTCATG
>DATEDB010000256.1:0-6677 GCA_035286625.1 Bacteroidota bacterium | reverse complement strand
GCCCTTGACCTGGACCTTCCGGTGTACCGTTTCGGCCGCGGCGAAATTCGTGTATTCGACGTTCGTCTCCACGAACGACATGGCGCCGAACACCAGCGCGCCGATAATCACGATGACTGCCAGTATGATCTTGATGTTCATGATCTCCTTCAACTTTATTGTTTGTCCTGTTTCTCAAGATGCCTGATCCTGGCGCCGAGGCGCACCAGGTAGGAAAATATTCCCGCCCAGCCCAGCAGCGAAATGCCGAGGACGAGATAGAGCGAATTGTTCTGCAGGAAATCGTACACTTACTCTCCCGCCGATGACCGTTTGAATTCGAGTCGCGCGACGCGCAACTTGAGCGAATAAATCCAGAAATACAATGCCGTGAACCCGGCCAGAGATGAAAAAAAGACCACGAGCATCGTGGAATTCATGCTCACCTTCCCCCTTGTGTTGATGATCGGGTCGGGGTGAAGGCTCTCGATGATCCGCGGCATGACGAACATGAGAAACGGCATCGTCACCCCGGCGATGATGGCGTAGACGGCCGCGAGAGTGGCTTTCTTGTCATCCTCCTGAACGGCCGACCTGAGGGCGAAATATGCCCCGTAGATGAGCAGCAGGACGAAGATCGACGTCTCCCTCGGATCCCAGTTCCAGAACGATCCCCAGGAGAACTTCGCCCAGATGGACCCGGTCAGTGTCGTGAGCGCGCAAAAGAGGAGTCCCAGCCCCGCGGCCGAGGAGGACTTGATGTCGTCGTCGATCTGTTTCGACCTGAGATACCTGATGGCATAGAACACCGAAACGACGAACCCCACGACCGAGGTCCACGCAAGGGGCACATGGAAGAAAAGGATCCTTGCCTTTTGTTCGAGGCCCGGAATGACCGGAAACTCGTACCATCTGGTGATCTCCCCAACGATCGGAAACATCAGGGCGCAAAAGATCACCGCCGAGAGCCAGACGCCGAGTATTGCCTGAAATGCCTTCATCAGACGCACGTTTTCATCCCCAAAGATACGAAATTTCCCCTGATGCCCAAATGCCCTCAATCCTTCCAGATATACTCGAACACGAGGTACGACGCCGCGTTGATGGCGACGATGTATGATACCAGCACCCGGTATTCGTCCATGGCGGCGTCCCACGCAGGGTCCTCCATGGCGATGGTCGTGGCCCGGATGACCGTCAGCAGGAGCGGGAGCACGATCGGAAAGGAGAGGACGGGGTACAGGGTCCCGCGCGCGTTCGCCTTCGCGATGAGCGCGCCGATGATAGTGGAGGCCGACGCCAGCCCCACCGTTCCGAGGAACAGTGAAATGCAGAAGGATGTCATGCTCATGACCGCGAACCCGGGGAGGACCAGGGAATACAGGATGGTGAGTATCGCGGTCAGGGCAAGGAGCAGGAGCACATTAAACAGCAGTTTTCCGTAAAAAACGGGCGTTGAAATCGTCGAGAGTTTCAACAGGAGAATCGTCCCCCTGTCCTCTTCGGTGATGAACGTCCGGGAAAGGCCCGACATGGCCGCGAAAAAAATCAGAACCCATAGCAGCCCGGCATGGACCTGGACCGGGACCGTGGCCGACTGGAAGGAAAAAAGGATGATCGAGAGGGTCGTCAGTGTGAACAGGAACAGCGCGTTCAGCGCATAACGTGTGCGGAGCTCCGAGGAGGTGTCCTTCCGGAACACCGCAGCCGTGATCCTGATGAACCCGTCGCTCTTCATGATCATCGACCCCCCTTCCGCCCCGTTCCGGGGGCGCCGGGTGGCGGGACCCCGGAGAGGGATATCCGTTCGTCGCACATGACGGCGTCATCCTCTTCGTTGGTGGCCACGATGACGATTCCGTTCCCGCGCTGTTCTTTAAACAACGTCTTCATCGTCGTGATGCCCTCCGGGTCCAGGTTGGTGCGAGGCTCGTCGAGAAGGAGCAGCCCCGGCCGGTCCATCCATGCGAGCGCGTATTTCAACCGCTGTTTCATCCCCGACGAGAACGTGCGGACCACGTCGTGTCTGCGCCGCTCGAGGGACACCATTGCCAGCATCTCTTCGTATTCCGAGGCCGTGTGGTTCGACCCCCTGATACGGTCGATGAGGGTGAGGTTCTCCAGCGCGGTGAACTCCTCGTAGAGGTGGAGGTACGGCGCCACCATCCCGACATGCCGGAACGTCCATCGCCGGTGTATTTCAACGCCGTCGATGGTGAGCGACACGGCGCCGGCGCTCGGGGAAAGGAGCGACGCGATGATCTTCAGCAATGTGGATTTTCCCGATCCGTTCCGGCCCGAAATCGCGAGTGTCCGTCCACCGCTCAGATCGAAGGAGATGTCGGAGAAAACCGGCCTCCTGTTGAAGTCTTTCCGGAGGCCCGCGACTGTGATCCTGATGTCCGTCATGGCCGTCTCACCGTACCACCGCGAATTTACCGGTGTGTTCCTCGCCGTCCACAGTGAGAATGTACATATACACACCCCCGGCGATCTGTCTGCCGAAGCGGTCGGCGCCGTTCCATTCCGCCACCTGGACCACCGGGGATGACAGATCCGGACGCAGGTTCAGCGACCCGTCGTACATTTCCTCCATGGCGACAGACAGGATTTTCAGCCTGACGGAACCCGGCGCGCCGTACCGTGGAATGTGAAAATTCAGCATCGCCGCCACGCCGGGTCTGAACGGATTGGGAGCCGGTGTGACATCAGGGAAGATGACCGGTTGGACCTGCGTCGGCACCGATTCGATCGCTTCCCAGTTGGCCGGATCCTGGACGTTCAACCGCACGAAGAGGTTGTTCTCGAGTTCACGATAGGTGATATCGCCGGCATCCGCCATATCATATGAGAAAGGCACTATTACCGGTGTCCCGGCTGTGCGATAGTTGATCACGATCACCGACATGACGGTATCCCCCACGCCGACGGGATAATAGGCCGCCGCCGTGGTGTACATGCTGTCGATGATGCTCCGGCCCGGGCTCACGTAATCCACCCTGGGTTTTGTGCGGATCGGGGGATACTCCCGCCCCTCGGTGTAATATAACAACGTGTCGGCCTCCGGCCCGGTGTGAGAGTTCCAGACCGTCCAGAGTGTAAAGGCCTCACGGAAGGACGTCCCGCGCTCGGAGAACGCCCTGTCGAGGGCGGTGATGGCGATCGATGTGGGGATGAGTTCCCACGCCCTTCGCATGAGATCGCGGGAGTACTTCGTTTCGATGAACTTCCCGAAAACCGCCCTGCTGTACTCGATCAGGCCGTTGGTCTTCAGGAATGAAAAATCGGGCTGCGCGAACTGCCCCCGCTGGGAGTAACCCGATGGTCCGCCGGGCCCCCTGAGATACTGATAGTAATCGTTGACCGAATCGTAGACGACATCTTCCATCCACGTGGAGGTCAGCTCCATGAAGTAGATGTCGGTGCTCCAGTATCCGTAGACGCCGAACTGGACGGCATGATGAAACTCGTGGGCCGCCGTCACACGCAGGCCCGCGAGCCCGGCGCTGTAGAAATACTGGAAGTCGTTATCAATGTTAATGTGCGTGATCCACCTGGAGGGTGTGGAGAACCCGATCTGCGTCTCGGGAACGGTCTCGCCGTAATAGACGCTGTTGAAGATGTTGACGTCGTAATAATTCTGGGCGGGCTGGATGGGGTCTCCGTACCCCAGAACGCCCGTCACAGTGGCGTAGACCGCGTTGAAAATTGCGCCGGCTGAATCCACGAAGGCGTCGTGCGAACCCGGAATTCGTGCTCCAGTCCCGTCGAGCAGGGCCGGCGAGTCCGTGCCCGTGGTATCATAGGAAAACCTGAACCTGCCGATGACCCGACTCGCCTGAAAAGCCGCCGGGGACGTCGCCACCGGCGGATATTTCCTGCCGGGACCCGGACCGGTCAGGTTCATTTCCGCCAGCCGTGATTCCAGGCCGCACTTCTCATCATAGGATTGGTAGGGCGCGCGGACGGGTTGCGCAGATGCCGTCGTCGTCTGAAGGACGGCAGGCGCCGCCAAGAGCGCCGCCCCGATCAGTGTCGTAATATTCCGATGAGCGTTCACCGGCTACCGGTTCCCGCGCCCGAACAGCGGATGGTGGAAGGTTGTGATGGCGAGGGTCCCCTGCTCCTCCCCGGCGACCAGGAGTTCCTGCTCGGAGTCCCGGTTGATGTCGGCGACGCCTATCCCGCTGATCCCCTTCGCGCCCATCAGGTTCACCGGCCCGGCGAAGTGCCCGGCGCCCTCTCCCGGAAGGAACTGGATGGTCCTGCTCTTTTCGTTGATAAAGACGAGGTCCGCCTTCCCGTCGGAATCGAAATCGACCATTACCAGCGCCCGGTGGCCGGGCACCCTGACCCCGGTCATAATTTGCGCCGCCGGGCCGAATCCGCCGTCACCGGCGGCCATCGAGACGTACAACCCGTCAAGGGGATCGCCCGTGTTGAACACCAGGTCGTCATGTCCGTCGGAATCGATGTCGCCGGCCCACAGGCGGATATCGTGTTCCGGACCGGCGTCCACGTCCCATGCGGCTACTCTCTCCGGTGCGAAACCCTCGTCGGTCTGCAGAAGGACCTCCAGTCCGAGGCCTCCCGTCATATCGCGCACCGAGACCACGGCGAGGTCCCGGCGTCCGTCCCCGTTGAAGTCATGAGAGAGCATTCCCACCGGAGCGGTGCCGACCTTCACCGGGATTTCGATTTGTTCGAACCGGGTCCGGTCGGCCGCGTCGAATGCGCAGACCTGGAGCAGGCCGTTGCGGATCCCGTGACAGATCGCGTAGATTCTCGTGACGCTCGACTGATTTATCGCGCCCGCATCGATGGCCTCCAGCCCGCCTTCCGCCCTCACCGTCCTCACCTCCCCGGAGAGATCTTTTTTCCGGATCCTGACGTATGATATCGACCTGCCATCCACGCCGGACAAAAGAAAACCTGTCCCGGCCGGGTCACTCCCGATCGGGAGGATTCCATATGAGGGTTCGGGGATCGGCACGCTTACCATCCCGAGGAGGCTTCCCCGGCCGTTGTTCAGGAACAGATTGACCGCGCGGTCGGATGCCTGCGTCAGGACCACGTCGGGCCAGCCGTCACCGTTCAGGTCCGTCACCTCCATGTCCGAGGGGTCGGTCCCGGTGACGAACTGCCATCCGGCAGGGCCCGGGAAGGTTATCGTCCGGTTGTGGAGTATTCTGAGGATGGTCCCCGACGACCGGAGCCCGGCGGCGTTCAACACCCGCTTCCGCCGGTCGAGGAAAAATATGACGTCGCCGGCGTCCTTCCCCGCCGAGAAGACCTGGTTGCGTGTGAAGGGCGAGATCCGCCCGAAAAATCTGACGGAGAGCGACCGGTGGTCGGGAGTGAAGATCGCCAGATCGTTGAACCCGTCGCCGTCGACGTCGCCGATCCGGATACGGCCGGGACGCGACGGAATTTCGCCCTTTGTGAGTTCCGTAAAATTTCCGGACCCGTCACCGGTCAGGATGGTGAATGATGGCCGTTCGCCGTATCCCGCCACGATGTCCCGGATCCCGTTCGCATCCAGGTCCCCCACGGCGAGGGCCACGGGCTCCTGGGGGCAGGCGATGGTGACAGGATCGCTGAAGTTCATTGTGCCGAAACCGGAGGAGACCAGTACCTGGTTGGCGACCCAGTTGACGGCCACGAGGTCCGGGATGTCGTCATCGTCCATCCGGGCCACCGAAACGAGGCTCACTGATATCTCGGGGTGCAGAACGGGTCCCGGTGTGAACCGTCCCCTCCCGTCTCCCCTGTATACGGTGATGCCGAGCGTCTTCTTTCCGAACAGCAGGATATCGGAGGTCCCGTCACCGTCGAGATCGGCGCCGACCAGTTCGCCGAACTCCGCAGTGAGCTGGATCGAGGTTGTGTACACAGGGACTCCGTCGCTTCCCGTCACGTAGACGGCCACGGCCGGTGGATCGGCCGAGTACACCAGGAGGTCGTCCCTGCCGTCGCGGTTAACCCTCCCGGTCGCGATGAGTGACGGCGGTTTCATCAGCGTCCCGGTGCGCACGGTCCAATCGAATGACGATTTCCCCTGCAGAAAAACCGAGAGACCGCGCGGGCCGGCCGTGATAAGATCGGGGATTCCGTCGGCGTTGAAGTCGCCGCGCGCCAGCAACGAGGCTTCCAGGGGGATGTTCATTTCGGAGACATAGTCGAATGCGGAGCGGGGAATCTGAGCTCCGAGCGGACCGGGGGCACAGAGCATAGCGGCTATGAGCGTCACCGGCCGCAGGAAGGCCGGAAAACCGGACAGCGGTTTTTTCTCCGGGTGGTGATCGGGGAGATGTCCGTCCGGGAGGGTGCCCGGCCGTCTCATCGGCCCGGACGACGACGATTCTGTAACCTGAAGTTCCTGCGGTCCAGGGCCTCCCGGTGACGTCTGCGTTCGGCGGCGGTCACCGGGTGGATGGGAGCGACTTTTTCGGGGGTTCCCACTTCCGAGATCGCGACAAACGTGAGGTAGGCAGTGTTGGCCGTCTTCCTGAGGCCGGTCAGCTGGTTCTCCGACGAGACACTGACCCCGACTTCCATCGAGCTGCCGAACACCCTGTTGACCGACGCCTTGAGTGTGACGACTTCCCCCAGTCGGATGGGTTGATGGAACACGAGGTTGTCCACCGCCGCCGTCACGCAGCTCCTGTTGGAGTGGCGTTGTGCGGAAATCGCCGCCG
>DATEDB010000255.1:0-3414 GCA_035286625.1 Bacteroidota bacterium | reverse complement strand
CATTTCGAAGAGGCGAAAGACAAGGTCATGATGGGGATGGAACGGAAAAGTCTCATCATCTCCGAGAAGGAGAAGAAAATCACTGCCTACCATGAATCGGGACACGTCCTCGTGGCGAAATTCGTCCCGGAGGCGGACCCGGTCCACAAGGTGACCATCATCCCGCGGGGACGGGCGCTCGGGATCACCACCTATCTCCCCATCGATGAAAAACATACGTATTCCAAGGAATACCTGGAGGCCATGATCACCTACGCCCTCGGCGGCCGGGCGGCCGAGAAACTCATCTATAACCAGTTTACCACCGGGGCCGGGAACGATATTGAGAGGGCCACCGGGCTGGCGAGGAAAATGGTCTGTGAATGGGGCATGAGCGAGAAGATCGGCCCGCTCGCCTACGGCGCGAAGGAAGAGGAACTCTTCCTCGGCCGGGAGATCACCAGGACGAAGAGCTATTCTGAAAGTACCGCCGTCATCATCGACGACGAGATCAAGTTGATCATCATGAGGGGGATGGAACGCGCCGAACATATCCTGCGCGACAACACCGAGGCCCTCCACGCGCTGGCGAACGCGCTGCTGGAACGGGAAATCCTGGATGGCGATGAGATCGACGCGGTCCTGCGCGGCGAAACCCTGCCGCCGCCGGCCGGCCGGGACAACGGCAAGGAACCGGCGGCCCCCGGCACCCCGAAGCCTTCCGCCGGGGACTGATCGGGCGTTGCGGGAACCGGGAGTGTGAAAGAGGCGACGCGGTCGGATCAGACCTTCCGGAGCGAGATGATCCGGAAAGGGATTCATCTCTCGTCGATCGTTATCCCGGTCCTCTATTTTCTCACCCCGCGGGAGACGGCCCTTCTGATCACCGCTTCCCTCACCGTCCTCGCCCTGATCGTGGATCTCGGGCGCTATTACTATTCCCCCTTCGCCTCCCGTTTCAATATCATCTTCGGCGGTCTGCTCAGGCGCCACGAATCCGACCCCTCGGCCAAGCGGCTCAACGGCGGCACGTACGTCCTGATCGCCGCGACCCTCTCCATCCTCATCTTTCCCAAGCTGATCGCGATCACTGCGTTCATCATCCTGATCGTCTCGGACCTCGCGGCGGCCCTGGTCGGGCGGAAGTTCGGCCGGAGACCGTTCCTCGGAAAATCGCTCGAGGGGAGCCTGGCTTTTTTCCTCTCCGGGCTGGCGGTCATCGCGGCCACTCCAAAAATCGACTACTCTGCGGGTGAATACGCGATTGGTGTGTTCGCGATGCTCGTCGGAACGGTGATCGAGGCCCTCCCGGTCGATATCGACGACAATGTCTCAGTTCCGCTCTCGGTGGGCCTCGCCATGTGGGGGGGGTACGCGCTTTTCTGCCCCATGATGGACCTCTACAAGTTCGGATGATCCCGCAGGGGATTTGGATTTTCACGCCGAATTTTTTATAGTTTTTGAAATTCCCAAGGAGATCGACGGTGCGACCCCTTCATTTCACCATTCCCGTGCTTCTTATCGCGCTGGTCGCCTCATCGGCGGGGATCGTCACCCCCCCTCCGGGACAGGAGGGACCATCCGGCGAGTCGTTGTATGACATCTATTGCGCCGTCTCAAGCGGGATGACGGACGCATGGGGATCCCCGATCCGGGCTACCGATCTCACCGAGCCGTGGACCTTCCGGGGCGGAGCCACGCCCGCCGATATCATCATGAGGTTGAAAACGGGTCTCGACGGGACACCGATGCCCTCCTACGACGGCTCAGCACCGGACAGGGATCTGTGGGACCTTTCCGGATACCTCCTGTCGATCACCCGAAAAGCGGTATGGGACATGGATTCCGCCGGCGTTGTCGCGTTTTGTGCGGGGAAAAAACAGGAGGCGGTGAGCGACCCCGTCGGCAGGGGCGCGCTGCCGTTCGTGATGCCATACACCGGGTACGCGAATCTGAGCCCCGAAGATCTCGACGCCCTGGTCGCCTATCTCCGGACGGTTCCCCCCGTGCTCAATAAATTCCCCGACCCTGAGGGGCTCAACGAGCATGAGTCGTTCTTCGGCATGGATTATGCGATCCACAGGTGACGACCGATGAATGAGCGCCAGGGCGGGGGATCCTCCGGGGGCTCCCGGAACAAGAAAATGATCGTGGTGGGGGACCGGGTCCTGGTCATTCCTGATTCGGACAGGGACCGGACCGAACACGGCCTGTTCCTTCCCCCGGGGGTGAAGGAAAGGGAAAAGGTCCAGAGCGGCTATATCGTGAAGGTGGGACCGGGGTACGCCGTGCCGAATCCCGGTTATCTCGACCAGGAGTCCTGGTCGACATCTCAGCGCGATCCGGTGAAGTACCTTCCCCTCCAGGCCGAGGAAGGCGATTACGCCATTTTCCTGAAAGACCAGGCCGTCGAAATCGAATATGACGGCACGAAGTACCTGATCGTACCGCAGTCCGGCGTGCTGATGCTCATCCGCGTAAACCCGATGGGCGGGATCGACCGGGAGACCGGCGACTCCGCGGGGGAGTAAGCCGCTTCAGCGCCGGCTGAACCTCTCGAGGAAACCGATTTCTTCCGGGGTCAGGCTGCCGTTGCCCTCTGAATCGAGTTTCATCATGATCCTCTGGTATTCCTCCCTGTTGATTTCGTGCATCGATCCCGCGTCGATGCCCTTCCACCGTTTTACCGCACCCGGATCGATGGTCGGTTTCTCCGTCCGGGACTGCGCAGGCGCGGCGAGACGCCGGGGATAGACCGCCCTGAGGTAGAGAAATCCGCCGAGGAACCCGCCAAGGTGTGCAAAGTGCGCGATCCCACCCCCATCCCCGCTGAAACCTCCAAAAAGAGAAAGGGCGGTCATGCCGGCCACCAGCCACCGGGCTTCCACCGGGAAAATCCCCCAGATATAGATCATCGCCCGCGGCCAGAAATACGTGAACCCGATGAACACACCGTAAACGGCCGCCGACGCCCCCACGATGGCCGCCTGCGGGGCGAACAGGACCGAGAGCGCCGCCCCTGAGAGCCCGCTGATAAAATACAGCCAGAGGAAACGTTTCTCTCCGATTTCCGCTTCCAGCCGGGGCCCGAAAAAAAACAGCGCAAGCATATTAAAAAGAATATGACCGACGTTGGCGTGGAGAAACATGTACGTGACGGCCGTCCACGGTCGCAGAAGGGCCAGCGCGGGAACGAACATCAGCTGCCTCTCCAGTTCCGGGGATGCGCTGGTGAGCAGGAACATCACCGCGTTCGCTGCGATGATCCTCAGGACCCAGCGCGTCATGGCCTTGTCCCCTCCTCCACCGCGTCGAGGATGATTTCGGCGATGTCCCGGACCCGCACGCGTTCGCTCTCCTCCTTCTCTTTGACGCCGTCGGTCAGCATCGTCATGCAGAACGGGCAGGCGGTCCCGATGACGTCGGGCTTTGTCG
>DATEDB010000254.1:0-4974 GCA_035286625.1 Bacteroidota bacterium | reverse complement strand
CCGCCGGCCCGGCGGCCGGCCGCAACGCCGGCGTGGAGAACCCTCTCCGCCACCGGCGGGGGGGCGAGTGACGAATAATCCACGCTCTCGGTGGTCATTCCCACCTCCTTGTCGAGCAGAAGGACGACCGGTGTCCGGAGGATTTCGGACCATGAGAAAGCGTGCACACTCAGCTCGTAGCATTCAGCCGCTGTGGAAGGTGTGAAAACCGGAATCGTGTACCCGCCGCTCGTGCAGTATTCGGCGAGAAGAATATCTCCCTGGGCGCCCTGCGTGGCCCCTCCCGTACTCGGTCCCAGCCGCTGCACCAGCGCGATGACGACCGGGGTTTCGGTCATGAGAGCGTACTGGACGGTTTCAATCATGAGCGCCCATCCCGGTCCGGAGGTGGCCGTCATGGCCTTGTATCCCCGCATCGATGCGCCGACGCAGTACGCCAGGGCGGAGATTTCATCGGGGGCGCTGACCGCCAGGTGGCCGCGGCGCTGCAGGAGGTCGATCATCCCCTTGTAGATCCCGGATGCCGGCGTGATCGGGTAACCGGCGAAGAACCTGCATCCCGATGCGACGGCTCCCTCGGCGACCATCTGGTTGCCGCTGCGGAGTTTGACGCGCCACCCGGCCGCGGGAGTCGTGTTCATGCGCTCTCCTTCGCCGTCATGGGGCGGCGGCGGGCATGACCGTCCCGGTTGAGGTACTGGTGGATGGATCGTGCGCCGAGTTTGCCGTCGCGCATTGCCAGGATGACCGTGGCGCCGCCCCGCGCGAGATCACCGCCCGCGAACACCCCTTCGCGGCTGGTGGTCTGGAATTCGTCCACTTCCACTGTCCCCCGTGAGCTGGTGGCGAGACCCGGCGTGGTGGCCTGGATGATCGGGTTGGGTTTCTGTCCGATGGCCTCGATGACCGTCTGTACCTCGAGCGTTATTTCAGATCCTTCGACCGGAACAGGTCGCCGTCTTCCGGAGCTGTCGGGTTCCCCGAGCGTCATCCGCTGGCAGACCAGGGCCTTCACCCATCCATTCTCGTCCCCCATGATTCTCAGGGGGTTGGTGAGCAGGACGAACTCGATCCCCTCCTCGGCGGCGTGCTGGATTTCCTCTTCCCGGGCGGGAATCTCCTTGCGCGAACGGCGGTACACCAGGCAGGCTTTCTCCGCCCCCAGCCGGCGGGCGGTCCGGACCGCGTCCATCGCCGTGTTTCCCCCCCCGATGACCGCGATATGCTTCCCGATCCGGATCGGCGTGTCATGGTCGGGGAACCGGTACGCCTTCATTAAATTCACACGGGTGAGGAACTCGTTCGCCGAGTAGACCCCGCTCAGGCTTTCGCCGGGTATGCCGAGGAAGTTCGGCGTCCCCGCGCCGGTTCCCAGGAACACGGCGCTGAAACCCCACTCGTCGAAGAGTTCGTCGATGGTTGCGGTGCGGCCGACGACAAAATTGGTCTGAATGGTCACCCCCAGGGCCTTGATCCTCTCGGTTTCCATGTCCAGGATGTCCCTCGGCAGGCGGAACTCGGGGATCCCGTACCGGAGCACGCCGCCGGCGGCATGGAGCGCGTCGAAGACGGTGACCCCGTAGCCGAGTTTAGCGAGTTCGGCGGCGCAGGTGAGTCCCGCCGGCCCCGAACCCACGACGGCGACCGTCTCCGGGCGGCGCTCGGGAATTTCCGGCGGGATAAAGAGTCCCGCCTCGCGTTCGAAGTCCGCCACGAAGCGCTCGAGCTTGCCGATCGAAACCGGGTCGTGTTTTTTCCCCATGGTGCAGACCGCCTCGCACTGCGACTCCTGGGGGCAGACGCGCCCGCAAATCGAAGGCAGATAATTCGTCTCGCGGATTTTGTTCACCGCGCCGACATAATCCTTCTTCAGGATGAGCCGGATGAAATCCAGGATGTTCACGCTCACCGGGCACCCCTCGATGCACACCGGGTTCTTGCATTCGAGGCAGCGTTCCGCCTCACGGAGCGCCCGCTCTTCGGTCATCCCGAGGGAGACCTCGGTGAAATTACCCACCCTGTCGTCCGCGGTCTGTTCGATCGCGTGCTGACGGGGTATCTTCATTCGTTCCGACGGTTTCATCGGATTGACGCCGGCCGCGGGCCGGAAGGTTGTGGAATTTTCGGATGGTGTGGTCATAACCGGCAGTCCGCGATTTTTTCGAGGTCCGCGTAAGTCCTGTTGCGCATGATCAGCTCGTCGAAATCGACCTGGTGGCCGTCGAACTCGGGTCCATCCACGCAGGCGAATTTCATCGCCCCGTCCACGCTGACGCGGCACCCGCCGCACATGCCCGTGCCGTCGACCATCAGCGCATTCATGCTCACGCAGGTTTTCAGTCGCGTTTCCCTGGTGGCATTGGCGACCGCCTTCATCATCGGCAGGGGGCCGATCGCGTAGACGGCGTCGATCGCCGGCCCTGCGGCCATGAGGTCCTTCAGCTGATCGACCACCGTTCCCCGTCTTCCGTAGGAGCCGTCATCCGTTGTCACGTACACGGCGTCCGAGCACGACTTCATTTCTTCTTCGAGGATCACCAGTTCCCTGGTACGCCCCCCGATGATCGTTCGGAGCGTGTTACCCTTTTGCTTCAGTCCCGTGGAGATGGGGTAGAGTTCGGCGGTGCCGACCCCGCCCCCGACGCAGATCACCGATTTTCCTTCCGTCAGCGGTGTCGGGTTGCCCAGCGGTCCTACGATGTCAAGAATGGTGTCTTCGGCGTAGAGGGTGAGCAGGTGTTTGGTCGATTTTCCGACGGCCTGTACGATGAGCGTGATGGTCCCCCTGGTTTCGTCGGAATCCACGATGGTCAGCGGAATCCGCTCGGAGCGTTCGTTCGCCCGGACCATCACAAAATTCCCCGGCTGACGTTTCCGGGCAATCAGCGGAGCGTAGATTTCGAACCTGCCGATGGAGTCTGCCAGAAGCCGGCGGGAGACGATCATATTCATCAGGGGTGTCGTTCCAGTGGAAGGCATATGTATCATAGATGTGTTGGTTTCTATGATATTCTGCAAGGATTATGCCAGTTGAGGTATCCTGATAAACCACGGAAGGTCCCATTTTTAACAAATTAGCGACATCGGACCGATTTCCGGCCGGGGGAAGGGATGACGTTTTTCAGGTTTGAGAGAAAATGTATGAGGATGAAAATAGGAGCGGGAGGAAAGAAACGGTCAGGCGTATTCGCAAAATTTTTCTTCCATTGGGATGGTGTCCAGAGACACAAGAAACCAGTGATGCCGATCACATCCCTGAAATTTCCTCACCTGCCTGGAGGTCTGGTCTGAGTACCTTAGCCCCATCGTTTCCGGGGGCGGTCTCACATGGGGGAGAAACATGATCGACCGGGTTCGGAGCCTGTATCTCCGTGATGAAAAAAAGTACGACAAGTGGGGGGCCCAGGGGAAAATCCTGGCCGCCCAGGATGTTTTTCGCCGTGAGGGGATCGTGATGGGTCGGGAAAAAATCGAAAAATTTGTCAATATTGCCTTTCCAAGGACGTTTTCCTGCCAGAAAGTCCCGGGTGAACGCGATCCCGTCCCCTCACCGGCCGTCCTGGAATCACACAGGGCGTCGATCAGCCGTCTGTTCCGTGAGCACGGCCTCCCACCGGCCAGTATCGAACAACTGGCGCTGGAGGAGACCGCCGAAAGGTTTTGCCTGGACTCCCGGTTCCTCCGGTCCTACCTGAAAAAATAAAAGGCACCGTTCGCTGCCCTTTTCGATGATCATTCGCCTGTTCTTGCTGCCCGGCTAGGATTCGAACCTAGACTTCCTTGATCCAGAGTCTGAACCCCCTCCGGAAATTCAATAACCAATAATTATTTTTTATCGATTACAATTTGCATTCGACATTTTTCTGACACTCAATATCACTGAGTATCACGTTCAGAGACGAAATTCCACTGAGTTTAGTCACTGTCCAGCCCCCTTTAAACCGGTCCAATGTGTATCTTAGTAAAACGGACCAAGGAAGGGGTAAAAGCTCTGGCAAGGAAGAAACACACCGCCGAAGAGATCATTACGAAGCTCCGGGAAGCGGACGTTCTCTCGGGAAGAGGCCAATCGATGGTCGAAGTCTGCCGAGGGCTGGCAATCAGCGAACAGCCGTATGACAAATGGCGTAAAGAGTACGGCGGCCTGCACGTCGATCGGGCGAAGAGGTTCAAACAGATGGAGGGAGGAGAACAGTCAGTTACGGAAGCTCGTGGCGAATCTCTCGGTCGATAACGAGATTCTCCAGGAGGCAGCCCGGGGAAATTATTGAGGCCCGGCCAAACGGCGCCGGGCCACCGCCGTGATTCAGGAGTTGCTGCCGTATTCCGAACGGCGTATTTGCCTTGTCATAGGCCAGCCACGATCGACGCAGAGACGTGTTTGCGCAGTTCCGGATGATGAAACCGGCACTTCGGGAAGATATTCGTTCTCTCGCCTGTGAGGACGGAAGGTATGGCTATCGTCGTATCACCGCGCTCTTGCACTGGGATGGCTGGGTAGTCAACCACAAGCGTGTTGAGCGGATCTGGCGTCAGGAAGGGCTTAAAGTACCACAGAAACAGCGTAAACGCAGGCGATTGCGGCTCAACGATGGCTCCTGCGTGAGGCTTCGTCCGTTGTAGTGATGGCAAGCCGATACGGATGTTGAATATCGTCCGGATGAGTTCACCCGGGAATGCCTGTCGATCAGAGTTGAACGCGGACTGAGATCGTACGACGTTGTCGATCTCCTGGCCACGTTGTTCCTGGAACGGGGAGCTCCAGACTTCATCCGATCGGACAATGGCTCAGAGTTCACCGCACACATCGTCAGGGAATGGCTCCGGTCGGCTTGGCGTCAGGACGCTCTACATCGAACCAGGAAGCCCCTGGGAGAACGGGTACATCGAATCATTCAACGGCAAACTCAGAGATGAGCTTTTAAACGGAGAGATCTTCGACACGATCCTCGAGGCGAAGGTCGTTATCGAACA
>DATEDB010000253.1:0-2682 GCA_035286625.1 Bacteroidota bacterium | reverse complement strand
CCCTCGAATGTCCGCCCGCCGGGGACGTTCCCCAGCGAATCGCAGGTGTGCCCGTTCGCGCATCCCACCGTGGGGTCATTCTCATCGCAGGGGGGATTGATCCTCCGCCAGTGGTCGGGCGGAAACCGTTCGGCCAGTTTGTTGGAATCGTCCCAGGTCTGCAACGGATCGATGGGGCCAACGCTCCCTCCCCACTCCAGCTTCACGCTCTGGTATCCCTCCGTGTGTTTCAGAGAGGGTGACGGCGGGACTACCGGTTGCACGAAACCCCGCTTGAAGAGTTTGATCGCCTTCTCGGCATTCTCCCTCATATTATTGGGCCCGTCGTCCACTCCCTCGCCGCCGACAAGCGCGATGGAAATCTTGAGCGTGTCGCCGGGGCTGAATGTGTCGAACGGACCGAATGAGAGGAGGAACCTGGTGTCCGACGGGCTGGTGGGAGACTCGCATGTCGCGATGAGATCGTCGGGGAACGGCTCGCCGCTCATCCAGCTGTAGAGCGTCGAATCGTCCTGATTGGGGATGACGCGCGTTGTGAAATTGAACCACTGGTAGACGAATTTCAGTTCACTCAGGGGCCTCGGAGTGTTGATCACCGTGATCCCGAGCGGCGTGGAGCCCCGGTCGATCGGGTTATGGATGTACGCGGTGAGGAGCGAATCGAAAAAGCACGAAAAATTATTCTCGTAATAACCGGGGGAACTCACCGGACCGACGTCCATATCGATAAAGAAGCCTACCCACACGTCGGCGATGACCTTGTTCGACGTGTTGATAAAATAGTAGTCGAACGGGATGATGGCGTTGGTTTCGTTGCCGGCCCAGGCGTAGCATTTCTGGATCACCTTGATGCCCATCGGAAAATGCCCGGCGATCACGTCATTATCGTCGCGCGCCGAGCAGTACAGGTCGCGGTCGGAGATCGCGGCGTAATCCTCGTCGACGTGCGGTTCCCCGTGGTCCGGGATGCCGTTCTTTTCGGTGTACGCGTCGGGGTCGTCCTGCCTGCGGTACGATCCGCCTGCGTCAGGATGGCAGAGGTCGGTCTGGCTGCGGTTGTAGTTGTCGAAGGCGGGGTCGGGATTGGCGGCGGCGTCGTACCCTCCCCTGCAGCCGATTTCGTTGATGTCGGCCACACCGTCTGCGCCGACGTCGTCATTGGCCAGGGCCCAGTCTCCGTCGTTGTCGAGCCCGTCGAGGTCGTCCTCGTCGATCAACCCGTCGCCGTCGTCGTCGCAGCCGCGGCGGTTCGGCTCGGTGACGCTGTCCCTCACCGAGGTTCGCCAGATGAGCTCCCTCAACGGGTGGCGCGAGTCGGGCCGGATGTATTTTTCCCCGCTGTTCCCGTTGTACCCCTCCGAGACCCGGCGTTGCCCGTCGACCTTCCCGCCGATCCAGGGGCCGCCCCCGAAGAGGTGCTCTATTCCGGATCCGGCCGGGTATTCCAGGCCGTACTGCGGGGGTTCGGGGATGCAATTGCCGGACTGGCAGTCCCAGGCCTGCAATCCGAGTGCCATCTGGTTGCTGATCCACACCCTCATGTCGAAACCCTGGAGGGCGTGCTTGGCGTAACTGACGGCGACCTTCGAGGGGTTGCGCCCGAGGCCGGTACCATTGACGGCGCTACCCGGACGCGTGCCGGTGGCGTTCGCGCTCATAAACCACATCGCGAACAGGGCGGTGAGTACTATCATTTTCATGTGAAGATCTCCAGGGTCGGGGGAGGTTTTGAACGGGACGAATTGATGAAATGTAGCCCGATCCACGATAAGATTCAAGCCCGGAATGAACCGATCGCGGATGTCCGATCAGGGGTGTTTGAGAACCGGGAATTTAATGGATATCTTAAAGGTTGTGAAGACCGAACGACACCGCACGTCGCCCGACACCCGATGACCTTCCCCCGCATCCTGACGATACTTTCCGCTTTTGGAGTTTTATGGGCGGGAATCATCTCCGGGGTATCGTCCGCCCAGGGAAAAAGCCCGGTCCTCAGGGATCCGGCGGCCGAACGGAGCCCGTTTTATTTGAAGGTCGACCGGTCCACCGAGGAGATGTTCAACGCGTTTCTGCTGGTCAAGAAGGCGAACACGGGGGACCCGGTGGCCCGGCACGAACTCGGCCTGAGGTACCTCACCGGCCGGTCGTTCGCCCCCGACACGCCGAAAGCCGCCCTCTGGATCGGGAGGGCCGCGGAACAGAAGTACGTCCCGGCCATTTATAATTTCGGAATTCTCCGGAACAACGGATGGGGCACTCCCTGGGACCCGTTCGGGGCGTTTCTGGATTTCAGGACTGCCGCCCGTAAGGGACTGGTGGAAGGGGAATACATGTACGGCCTTTTCCTGACGGACGATCTCGTGGTACGGCGGGATTACGCCGAAGCCTACCGGTGGATCAGGGCCGCAGCGGATTCGGGATACACATTTGCAGAAGAGGTCCTGCGCGATTTCAACAAGACAGGAATCATGGCGAGAATCCGGACCGCGCAAAAAAAAGCCGCGGCAGCACGTGCCGGGAAGAGAGACGATGGAGTCGACGCCGATACCGTGACGTCGGCCGGAATGTCTCGACCCCCCGCCTCCCAAACTCCGGCCGCCCCGCCGCAATCCGGGGGGAGCCACCCCTCCGCCACCCCCGGAGGGCTGCAATACGGCGCCGCGGGTTCACGGTCGTATCTGC
>DATEDB010000252.1:0-3191 GCA_035286625.1 Bacteroidota bacterium | reverse complement strand
GTCGGCGGGCACTACGAGGCGTGGGTCGGGAAGAGCAGCGCGGAAAACGACCTCCTGACGACGAAACATGCCGGTCCCCACGATTTCTGGTTCCATGTGCGCGGCACCTCCGGCTCCCACGTCGTGCTGAAGGGCCGCCCGGGAGGCACATCCGTGCCGCCGAAGGAGGTCATTCACGCGGCGGCCCGCATTGCGGCCTACTACAGCAAAATGAGAAAATCCGGAAATGTGCCGGTGGCCTACTGCGAAAGGAAATATGTGAAAAAACCGAAAAACGCTCCACCGGGAACGGTCACCCTCCAGCGTGAGGAAATCGTATTCGTGAGTCCGGGGATTCCTTGACAAATCCGTACGATGTCCGTATATTCTTCACGCTCTACATCAGAGCCACATATCGCCTGGCATCCCCCCCCCGAACGGATGATCGCCGGCTCTTGCGCAATATCCACAGGAGAAACCATGAAACACCGATTCTTGCTGACACTGATGCTGCTGGGGCTGCCCTCGCTTCTGTATTCGCAGACCGACACCACCGGGGCGGCGCAGGAGAACGATGCCACCCCCGGAACCTGGATGATTGTCGCCTCGGCCGGATGGACGTTTCCGGCCGAACCACGGGAGTTCAAGGACCAGTTCAAGATCAATTACAACTTCGGCGGCGGGATCGCGTATTCGATGAGCCCCGGCGATGTCGGCTACGGGGAGGTGTCGCTCCTGCTCCATTACTACAACACCCTTTTCTCCAGGTCCGGCTTCCGGACCGCGAACAACCTCCCGACAGGCACCGGCGTGTACGGGTACCCCGGGGATGTCTATACGGGGATGCTCCAGTTCCGCGGGGTATACGGAACGTCGAAGGAGAGTATCGCCCCCTATTTCACCATGGCCATCGGCGTGCTCCATCTCGCACTCCCCCAGAGGGGCCTGACGACCCCCCCGACGGTACTCTATAAGGAATACACAACGACCACCTTCGGCTGGGCCGCGGGTCTGGGTGTGGACGTCCCGGTGACGGACTGGTACACGCTTTTTGTCGACGGGAAGTTTCTGCTGGGGGTGACCGGGACGAGCGGGCACAGATTGTTTTCCGCCGGCGGGGGGATAAGGATCAGGATCTGAAACCACGACGCCGGTTTTGACCGGCGTTTTTTTATGGCCTGAATCCTTCAGGGCTTGAGAAGTTTGAAGGCGTGCATCCAGTCGTTCCGGAGGAATCCCGGGATGCACCAGAGCATGGCAAGCGGTTCGATGGCCCGGGCCGCCTCCGCTTTCCCCAGGTCCTCCACGTCCCATTCGAACCTGTCGAGGATGTCTTTCACCTCAGTCTTCGCGCCCTCGTCGTTGCCGCAGATGAACATCGTGGGCCTCGTCCCCCCGAAGTCGGGGTTCACCATGTACCTGTGGCCTGCGCAGCTGAAGGCTTTGACGAAGCGCGCCCCCGGCGCGAGTTTCTGCAGCCGCTCCATCAGCGACTCGTCGAGGGTGGTGAAATACCGGAGGACCCCGTTCACCGGCGGCGAATCGGCGATCGGGTTGCTCGTGTCGATCACGGTCTTTCCTTTCAGCCGGTCGACACCCGCCGACCGCAGCACTTCCCCGACGGCGCTCCCTTTGACCGCGAGCACGATGATCTCCCCGAAAGCGGCCGCCTCGGCGAACGATCCCACCTTCGCCCTGCCGCCCGTTGCGGCTTTCAGTTCGTCCTGCTTCGCCGGATTGCCGGTCCCGATCATGACCTCGTAACCGTGGGTGATCAGCCCGCCGGCCAGCGTCCTGCCGACATCGCCGGAACCGAGGACCCCTGCTTTTTTCATCATGCGCGTATTCTCCTGCGGTTGGTCTGTGTGACTGGTCACTCCTGGCCGGGATCCGGCGCGGTCCCGGTGGAGAGCCGGAAGGCGCCGTGTCCGCAGGAATCGGCGGCCTCGTTCATGAGTGTCATGACGGCCGATTTTTCATCGAGGTCCTTCGCCCCGAGCACGGCGGGAGACGTCCCGATGGGATTGTACCGGACTCCCTCCGCGGTGACGCTCACCGTATCGTTGAACGATGATGTGTCGGTCCGGAAAGACCACACTTCGTCCAGTTTCCCGTCCCGGGCGGTGGAGGCCGCGTAAATGTACCGGTAGACCCAGTCCCTGGCCGTGTCCATGTCGGCCTGGATGACCGCGTCGATATTCCCGTCGTAATTCTCGTCGGCCCAGTGGTTGAAGATGATGCGGCATTTTTCCACGAAGAGCTGGACGTGGTGCATCATCATCTCCTCGTTGCGCAGCGGGTAATTGACCGGGAAATCACCGTCCTCGAACGGCGCGGCTCCTCCCACCAGGGCGAGGTAGTCGATCTTGCCGTCCCTGTTCCTGTCGAAGGGGTATCCCCACGTCTGCACTTTGCCGAGGGTCGGTTTGGCGTGGTCGTAGCCGACGATCGGGGAGACGTCCGCCACCGGGTCCGCTATCGAATCGCGGGTGAATGTGACGTAGAGAACGACCCTGGATTTTTTGAATCCGACGAAGGAGACCCACCGTTCGAGCAGCTTCACCTGGCAGAAGGCGGTCAGTTCGTTCTTGAACGGCGCATGCTCGGTGACGGAGTCCGCCGTCGGGAAAAAATCCGCCAGAGAGGGCTGGGCCGCCAGGAGGGCCGGGGTAAACAGCAGGATGAAGAGGTGCGTTCGCATCGGTCAGTCGGTGTCCTTTTCGGCGCTCTGAAAAGCTAAACGTTCGGGATCGATTGAGAGTTTCCTGAGGAATGCCCCGGTCTCGAGCGATTTTCCGGTCGCGTGGCGGACGCGCTCGGCCCATTCCCGGGTTTCCCCGTCCCGGTAGAGGTGTTCGATCATCCAGGGTGCGACACTCGAGTCCGTGAACTTGCCCCGTCCGAACCTGTCGGTGAGCGCCTCCTGGAGCTGTGTGGCGATCATCGAGGAGAGGAGGTAGTTCTGGTAATAGCAGGGATACGAGACGTACCAGATCGAAGACGCGTAGGTCGGGGATTCGTCCTCCGGGAGCGTGACCAGGAGGTATTTTTCGAACATCTTCCGTTCCAGGGCCGCGAGGTCCTGGTCGGGATTGCGGTACATTTCATACTCGAAGAAAAAATCCTTCAGCAGCCTGCGGACCCTGTACAGCGCCCCGAGGTGTCGTCCGGCGGCGTACTCCTCGACGACGTGCCTCGGCGTTGCGCTGTAG
>DATEDB010000251.1:0-2687 GCA_035286625.1 Bacteroidota bacterium | reverse complement strand
GACCTGGCCGCCGCCATCGACCGGGATTTCGGATCCTTCGATAAATTCAAGGAGAGTTTCTCCACCGCCGGCGCCACCCGCTTCGGTTCGGGGTGGGCGTGGCTCGTCTCGCAGAAGGGAAAGCTGGTGGTGTGTTCGACTCCCAACCAGGACAGCCCGGTCATGGACCTCGCAGAGGTGAAGGGGACACCGGTCCTGGGAATGGATGTATGGGAACACGCCTATTACCTGAAATACCAGAACCGCCGCCCGGAATACATTGCGGCCTTCTGGAACATCGTCAACTGGGACGAGGTTGCGAAACGTTTCAAGAACGCGCGCTGATACTGCACGGGAGCCCGCCCCTCGGGCCGCTTCACGCAATGCAGGCCGGCCCCATCACGGGCCGGCCTCCTGTTTTTCCAGGCCCCCCGTATTTCCCGGCCTCCGGGTCCGGCGCTTGCGTCTGCCCGCCCGGTATCGTACATTAGCCTGCGAACCCGGGATATTCCCGGGATCGGGCCGGTGGTGGGTCCCGTCTACCGCCCGGTCACTAACCATGCCCTGATGAAAACTCTCAGATGAACGAACACCCCCGTCAGAACAGTTCGCCGAACGCAATTGTGTCGGCATTCGCGCTGATCCTCCTCGGTGTAATTTTCCTTCTCCGCAACCTCGACCTTCTGGATCTCGGAAGCCGGTGGTGGGCGTTCCTCCTCCTCGTGCCCCTGTTCTACATGGGCAGCCGCATCATGGAACTGCGCTCGCGTAATCGCGGCGCGATCCCTGCCGAAGCCAGGGGGATGCTGACCGGGTTCCTGTCAGTCAGCCTCGTCATGGTGATCCTTCTTCTCCGGTTGAACTGGGGCGATGTCTGGCCCCTGTTCATCATCCTGGCCGGGGTGTCGTTGCTCTTCGGGAGAACCGGCAAGGCGCCATCGACGGGGGGCCCTCCCGCCGGCCCGACAGCCGGTCAGGATGACCGCGGCGCTTGATTCATACGAGGATTTCCCGTATTTTTTTCCATGCCAGAACCCGCCGCAATGCCGGCCATTTGGGTGCCCATCCCATCCGCGCGTCCGGACGGCTCCGACGTCGCCGCCGGGAAGGCCGAACATTTCCGGCAATACTGCGTTAACTGCGGGACGCGGCTGGAGAGCCGGAAGTGCAGGCTGATCTGCCCCCGCTGCGGATTCTATCATTCCTGCGGCGAACCCTGAACCCCATCAACTACGGAAAATCATGAACAAAAAAACGAAGATCGTCGTGAAAAAGCACCGCAAGAAAATCGCCCGCATGAAGGCGAGGAAGCGTGAATCCCTTGCGCAGGCGAAGAAAAAATAGGCCCGTACGACGCAGGGCATCCGTCGGATGCCCTTTTTTTTCTCCGTCGCACAGCCGGCGGGCGGTATTGACATGACACTGACATTCGGCCGGAAGATCTACGACCTGGAGTCGCGGACCCACCTGATGGGCGTACTCAACGTCACACCGGACTCTTTCTCCGACGGCGGGTTGTATGACACGCACGAGGCGGCCGTCCGGCGGGGCCTTGAACTGGTCGGGGAGGGAGCCGACTTCATCGACGTCGGCGGTGAATCCACACGGCCCGGTTCGGTGTCCGTTTCCCCCGATGAGGAGATCCGCAGGGTCGTACCGGTGATCAGGTCGCTGGCGGCCGGCACGGATATTCCCATCTCGGTGGACACCTCGAAATCGGAGGTGGCCGACGCGGCCCTCGACGCGGGCGCCTCGATCGTGAACGACATCTCCGGTTTCAGCTTCGACCCCGCGATGGCCCGGGTGGCCGCCTCCCACGGTGCTTCGGCGGTGCTGATGCACATCCAGGGCACGCCCGCCACGATGCAGGAGGATCCCGTCTACGCAGACCTGATGGGGGAGATCGCCTCACGCCTCCGGGACGCGATCGCCATCGCACTCGGGGCCGGGGTCCGCCAGGTGATCGTGGACCCGGGAATCGGCTTCGGCAAAACCGCGGAACACAACCTTGAAATCCTCCGGCGGCTCGGTGAACTGGCCGTGCTGGGGTATCCCGTTCTGGTGGGCCCATCCCGGAAGGCCTTCATCGGGGCGGTCCTCGGTCTCCCGGTGGGCGAACGGCTCGAGGGGACCGCAGGTGCGGCCGCCGTCGCGGTCATGAACGGGGCGAACATCCTTCGCGTCCACGACGTGGCCCCCATCCGGAAGGTCGTCAGGATGGTTGACGCGATCCTCGGTCCCCGGACGGAGGCGCAAACCTAGGATGGAACTCTTCCGGATCGGATTCCTCTCGGTATCGCTCGTCGACATCCTCGACATCGCGCTCGTCGCGCTGATTTTCTATAAGCTCTACATGGTCATGCGCGGAACGGTCGCCGCGCAAATCTTCGCAGGCCTGGTTCTCATCGTCATCTTCTCCTTCGTGGCCCAGGCGATCAACTTCAAGGCGATGAACTGGATGCTCAGGACGCTCACCGACATCTGGGTCATCGCCTTCATCGTCCTGTTCCAGCCGGAACTCCGGAGGCTCCTCGTCCTGATCGGGCGGAACCGGTTCGTGAGGAAATTCCTCAGGATCGGCGCAGAGGACGCGATCGATGAAATCGCGGCGACGGCGGGTGAACTGTCCCGGAAACATCACGGCATGCTGATTGTCGTCATCCGGTCGACGGGGTTGAAGGCGTTCGTCGAGACCGGCCTCCCCCTGC
>DATEDB010000250.1:0-2848 GCA_035286625.1 Bacteroidota bacterium | reverse complement strand
CTTACGGGGGAATATACGAACAATCGCCGGGAATCTCAAGATTTCCGGCAAACCGTACGGCCGGATGAGCGGACCGGCGGACCGGCGAACCGGCAAACGACCGGCGATTATTTCGTTCCGATGCGTTTGATGCCCGCCTGGATCAGCGGTTCGAGCACTTCCTCCTTTGTGAAGCCGATGAAGTGCCGGCTCAGCATGCCGTCGGGGAGGAAGAGGTAGTTGTCGGGCAGGCCGTAGGTGGCATATTTCGAAGCCACATCGTCGTTGATTCCCACGGGCCATTTCATCTCGAATTTATGCAGGTACGATCTCACTGCCGATTCGTTGGTCTGGACGGCCACGCTGATGATCTCGAAGCCCTGGTCCTTGTACTTTTCGTGGAGCTTCGCGAAGCCGGGCATTTCGATCCTGCACGGGCCGCACCATGGCGCCCAGAGGTTGACCAGCACGACCTTCCCCGCGAAATCCGAGAGTTTGATCTCCTTCCCTTCCAGTGTCTTAAGGGAAAACTCGTATTTCCCGTAGTCGGCTTTCGGGACGTCCTTTTTCGGCTCCTCTTTTTTCGGCGGATCCTTCTTCTGGACCCCTTTTTTCTGGGCGATGGTTGTCCCGGAGGAAAACGCGACACTGAACACTATAGCCAGCATGAAAAAGGGCGTGACGAAACGGTACAACGAAGTATGCGTGCAGGTTCTCATGTCCATTTCTTCCTATTATTGAAACTGCCGGACTTTCTCCGCGTCTGCAGCTAGTTTTTCTTTACCGCCTTGCGTGAGTTTTTTATCAGCTCCGCCCGGTTCTGGTACATTTTTTTCACCTGGTCGTCGGGCATGACCTTCACGTCCTTCGGGTCGATGTCGGGCATCGTCCCGAACCCGGCCGTCCATCCCCCCTTGCACTCGGGGCACACGGGCTTCCCCTTCGCGAGGTTGTTGCCGCACTCGCACCCGTTCTCGGCCATGGCGCAGAGATCGCACGACGGGGCGATGCAGCAGGCGTACCTGCCGTCCATCATCATGCCGTCCTTGATCTTCGAGAGCCCGGAGCGGATCTCGTCGAGTTTCGGGTTGGATGATCCGCTTTCGGATTTTTGCTGTGCAGGGTCCTCGCCCTCCGACATGGGCGATGCGTGGTAACCCGCCCCCACGATCGATCGCACGATCTCGCCCGGCGTCACGCTCGCCGCGACAAATTCCACGTCCGCCCAACCCTCCCTGACGTTGATGTCGGTTTTCCCGACACCGTCCACCTTGCTGAGCGCGGCTCCGATATTTTTCGCACAGCCGTCGCATGTCATCCCCTCGACCTTGAAGCGCACGGTTTTGGTCTTGTCTCCCGCCACGGAGAGCGAAAATGTGAAGATGAAAATCAGGACCGCGAGGGTCGAAACGGCGGATGCGAGCATCGTGGCGGAGTGGCCCGCCTGCTGATGTTTTTGTCGGTCTGTCATAAGGTCGTTCATGCGGTTTTTCCTGTTGGTGTTCGTTAAAATATTCGGGAAAGCCCTGTTTTCGGCCCTTCCCTGTATTGTCGGTAGGGGTTATACGGTAATATAACAATCCTCAGGCATTATCGTTCCGGGCAGGGCTTCCGGTGCCGGTGCGGCGCTCAGCGGCGTAAGGTCCCGGTCCCTGCGCCGGCTCCGTCCGCGGCGTCTGCGAGAGCTAAAAACTGATGGTATGGGTAAGCGAGGCGCCGATCCCCCATGAACCGGTGGCCTCGAATGCCGTCCCGAAATCCCTCGCGTTACCCGCCAGTTGCGCGTTTCCATAAAGGGTCACGGTCCCGAACCCGGCGTCGAAGGACGTTCCGCCCCGGCACTGGAGCTTGTCGTCGTCCTCTTTGGGGCCGGTGAAGCCGGCCAATTCCACAAACACCCCGAATGGTCCGGCCGGCGTGATCATAAGAATCGCGCTGCCGGTGAGCATATCGTCCTGTGAGCCGGCAAACCTGGGATCGCCCGAGATCGCCACCCCGGCGTTGACCCTGAACTCCCCGCCGCTGAAAATCTGTGCCGCGACCGCCTGGATGTAGACGTCCGCGGCGTCGCTTCCGAGCCGGTGCGGGAGGTAGCGCGTCGAGGGAATTTTGAAGCCGAACATGAGCCCCGCCGCAACGGGACGGCCGCTGTCGGTGAGCGTGATTTTCGTGGACACCGACGGATCACCCCAGTCTGAATATTTCGCCCCGTCGGCCGAGCGGGCGATGAGTCCGCCCCGCCACCCGACGATCACGTCCACGCCTCGTGAGACGCCGAACCGGACCGAGAGCGGCAGCACCCTGGTCAGTTTCCGGAGATCGCCGGCGTCGACGCCGTTTTTGACCGAGTAATCAAGCCCGTAGCTCACTTCCATCCTCCCCGGCCCGAGACTGGTGGCCGGAACGGTAATGATGCCCGGCCCCCCGGCGGCGAAGGATGCGGGGGCAATCATCATCAGGGGAAACGCGAGACAGGCGGAGAGGGCGGCGGCGCGTCGGGGCATGGCTCCCTTCAGGACCGCGTGGCGTAATCGGCGAGAGTGAGGGAGAACAGGATGATCGATGCCCTCGAAACGACCTTATTGCCGGGGTGGAAGATCCGGGCCGTCTGGGCGGACAGACCTTTCTCCGGACAGGTCAATTGATGTGAATGGAACAAGGTGGAATGTGTGATTGGAATTGGGGAATTGTACAGGATTTGATTATCTGCGAAACGGAAAAATATAGGGAAAATTGATGTGGGAGGCAAGAAATCAGCATCGCCGGGTTGTGAACGGCCCGAATCGTCGGGTTGGGGAACCTATCATTCGAAACAGTGTTTAAGGTGAGGCGTATACATAGGTATTCGCCTACCTGAATCGATCCACAC
>DATEDB010000249.1:0-3085 GCA_035286625.1 Bacteroidota bacterium | reverse complement strand
TCACGAATATTTCCACGGGGGCGGGTCAGCCGGTATGGTCTCCGGACGGCGGCATGATCGCCTTCGTCTCCGCGGTCTACCCCGAATTTTCAGACAAACCGTTCGCCGAAAGCGACAGGCTCAACGCCTCCAAAGACACATACAGGGACACAAGCAAGGTCAAGGCCCGCATTTACACGCACCTTCTGTACAGGCACTGGGACAGCGTGGTCGACGACAAGGTCCAGCACCTGTTCGTGGTTCCGTCCGCCGGAGGCGATCCCAGGGATGTGACACCCGGAGAACGCGACGCCGTTCCGACATCTTCGACATTCTCCGCGGGCGACGATTTTGCGTTCTCTCCCGACGGCGCCGAACTGGCCTACACCGCCGTGCCGATGCCTGTGAGGGAACAGGCGTGGAGGACCAACCACGACATTCTCATCGTCAATCTTTCCACCGGGGCGGTGAAACAGCTCACCACGAACCCGGCGGCCGACGGGTACCCGCGCTACTCTCCCGACGGGAAGTACATCGCCTACCGCGCCCAGGCGAGGCCGGATTTCGAGGCCGACCGCTGGCAGCTGATGCTGTACGACCGCGCGGCGGGGACGTTAAAAAACCTGACGCAGCAATTCGACACGAACGTGGACGCGTTCGAATGGGCCCCGTCGTCCGACAAAATCTACCTCGAGGCGTCGGCGGAGGCCAACAACGCGATCTGGTCGGTGGACCTGGGCGGAGACATGCCGGAACGCCTCACAGGAGACGGCACCGCGTCGTCGACGAATATATCTGCGGACGGCGCGACGATCGTCTTCGCGGGCCAGTCGCTCACCAGGCCGGCGGAAATCTTCTCGATGAAAGCCGGCGGGGGCGACGTCCGCGCGCTCACGGATATCAACGGGGCGCTGTTTTCACAGATCGAATTCTCGAAACCCGAAACGGTCCGGTACGCCGGCGCCGGCGGGACGAATGTCCAGATGTGGATCGTCAGACCGCCCTTCTTCGACGCGGCGAAGAAATATCCGCTGGTCTACATCGTCCACGGAGGGCCCCAGGGGGCCTGGGGCGACTCCTGGTCGTACCGCTGGAACCCGTCGCTCTGGGCGGCGCAGGGATACGTCGTGGCCCTTCCCAACCCGCGCGGGAGCACCGGTTTCGGTCAGAAATTCACCGACGAGATTTCACGGGACTGGGGAGGAAAGGTGTACGATGACCTCATGGCGGGCCTTTCGTACGTGGGAGCCCTTCCTTACGTCGACCCCACCCGCATGGCCGCGGCCGGCGCCTCCTACGGCGGTTACATGATGAACTGGATGATGGGACACACCGACAAGTTCAGTGCCATCATCGTGCACGACGGCGTGTTTAATTTTTACAGCATGTACGGGACGACCGAGGAGGTCTGGTTCGACGAGTGGGAGCACGGAATCCCGTGGGAGACCGCCAATTTCGACCGCTTCTCGCCGCACAGGTTCGCACAGAACTTCAACACGCCCACGCTGATCGTCCACGGCGAACTCGACTACCGCGTGCCCCTCACCGAGGGGCAGCAGCTCTTCACCACGCTGCAGCGGCGGGGAGTGCCCTCGAAGTTCCTGTATTTCCCGGACGAGGGACACTGGGTGCTGAAGCCGGCGAACAGCGAGCTCTGGCACAGGACGGTGTTCGGCTGGCTCGACGAGTACATCGGCACAAAGAGCCGGAAGCCGTGACCCAATCCCGGTCTTATGCCTCCCCCCTGTCCGGACTCATCGCGACGCTCCTGGTCTTCGCGATTGTCGTCCAGGCGACCGGGTGCGTCACAAGGCATACCTTTAAACCCGAAACGTTCGACGTTGCCGAGCAGGGGGACATCCAGGTGTTCACCATGAACCGCAGGATGATCGAATTCGGCGGGGGGAAGTACACCGTCGGCGACAGCTCCGGCTTGTACTTCCTGACGGGGAACGGGATCGAGCACAGGCCCGACAGTTTGATAGTCAGGGTCCCCTATTCCGGGCGGCTCCCCTTTGCCGCGATCGATCGCATCGAGACCGTGAAAATGGACGTGTACAGCACCCTCTACGTCACCCTTTTCATCGGATTCTTCGCCACGATCGGATTCCTCACCGATATCACCGACTGACGGTGATCGTCCATGAATTTCAACGACAAACTCCGCCGCATCCAGAGGAAGAACAATTCACTGTTGTGCATCGGCCTCGACACCGAAACCTCGCGGGTGCCCGAATCGCTCTTCCGCTGGGGGGACCCGCAGTACGAGTTCAACCGGAAGATCATCGACGCCACCAAAGACCTCGTCTGCGCCTACAAACTGAACATTTCTTTCTATGAATCCGTGGGGGAGCACGGCTGGTACACGGTCCATCAGACCCTGGCCAGGATCCCGGAGGAGATCGTCACCATTGGCGACGGGAAGCGCGGGGACATCAGGAATTCCGCGGAGAAACAGGCCCACCTGTTCTGCGAGGACTGGGAGTTCGCCGCCTCGACGGTCAATCCCTACATGGGGTACGACGCCGTTGAGCCGTTCACGCGCAGGAAGGACCAGTGCGCGTTCGTCCTCGCGGTGACCTCCAACACCGGATCGAAGGACTTCCAGCACCTCAGGGTCCGGGGAAGGCCGCTCTACGAGCACGTGATCGGAGCGGCGAAAAAATGGAACCGGCGGAATAACATCGGCCTCGTCGTCGGGGCGACCCGGTCCGCCGAATTGAAGCGGATCCGCGCGCTGGCCCCGGAGATGCCCCTGCTGATCCCGGGCATCGGCGCGCAAAAAGGCGATCTCGCCTCCACAGTGCGCTACGGTTGTGATAAAAAGGGCGAAATGGCGGTGATCAACGTGGGGCGGAGCATCATTTACGCCTCCGGTGGCGACGATTTCGCCGAGAAGGCCCGCCTGGTGGCGATCACCTACCGCGACCTGATCAACAGTTATCGGGAAAAGTACTTCGGGTAAGGGTCAGTCGTTGGGTTTGGGCGGGCCGCCCTGTTCGAGCTGCTCGAAATATTTTCTGATGAGTTCCTCGTAATCGCGCGCGTACTTCCCCTCGCGCACCTGGAAGAGTTCCTCCCTCAGGCGGTTCTTTCCCTCCTGTGT
>DATEDB010000248.1:0-5382 GCA_035286625.1 Bacteroidota bacterium | reverse complement strand
CAACGCGACCCAGGTGGTGAACATCGAGGGCGACGATATCACATTCCAGAGCATTCCCATCGCCAGGGGGTGGAATATCATCGGTTCGGTCTCTTCACCCGTCCCGGTCGCGTCACTGTCCACGCAGCCGCCGGGATTGATTACCTCCGGCGTATTCGGATACTCCGGCGGTTACCAGGGCGCGACGACGATTCAACCGGGGAAAGGTTACTGGATCAGGGCGTCAGATCCCGGTACGCTCCAGCTTCAGGGATCGGAAAACGCCTCTCTGACGGTTCCGGCTGTCCCCGGATCCGGGGGTCTCACCCTCACGTTTGGCGACGACTTCGGCGACTCCCAGACGCTGTCCGTCTCGGGGGACCGTAACGCGGCCAACACTCTTTTAACGGAACTTCCGCCGACTCCACCTTCCGGCGCTTTCGACGTGCGGTTCGCCACGGGTACAATAACTGTGCTCGCGCCGGCCCCGTCGGACGGCCCCGTAACCTACCCTATCGCGGTCCAGTCCGTGGGCGGCAATCTCACCGTCTCGATCTCGGGTCTGATCGACGGCAGCGTCGCCATCCTCTCCGGACCTGACGGCAGGGAGATCGCTTCGTCGCGCGGTGGCCCGACCTCGGCACGTCTCGCAGGCGTAAGGGATTTGACCCTCTCGCTTGTTTCGGACATCCTGCCTCAGGCGTACCGGCTGGAACAAAATTACCCGAACCCCTTCAACCCGACGACGAGCATCGCCCTGGACCTGCCGGTCGACAGCCGAGTCTCGCTGAGGGTCTATAACGCCCTCGGACAGCTCGTGGGCAACCTGGTCGATGAAATCAGGATCGCGGGGCATCACACCGTGGTATGGAACGCAGGGAATGCCGCGAGCGGAGTTTACTTCGTTCGCTTCCAGGCGGACCCGGTTGAAGAAGCCGGGAGGGGATACCTGCGGAACATGAAAATGTTGCTGGTCAGGTGAGGACGGTCGGACAGTAGCGCCGGAAGGGGGAAGACGACCGTTCATACCCGCCGCAGCACGGGGCCCCGGATATCCGGGGCCCTTATTATTTCACGGAGCCCGGGGCGATTTCGTTGACCTCCTCAAGCAACCGGACTTTACGGAAAAATTCCCCCAGGTTCATTTCCCTCAGGAAGATCATCCCGCGGGCGGCCCTCAGCCGGGGATGGTCGTGTTTCAGGAAATAATCGTCCCCGAGGCAGGCCTTCGCCGCAACGTACTGTTCCACCTGGATTCTCCGGGCCAGTTCGGAGAAGGGCCCGTCGTGGTCATAGCTCGGGAAGGACGCCGCTCTCTGCGATCCGAAACAGGTCATGAAGGCCGTGAGCAGCAGGGAGAGGGAATTCAATGAAACGGGGACAAAAAGATTGGCCTCCGCCGGGCTGAACCGGTGCCAGACGTTCCGGTATCCCCAGACGCGCACATCCCCGCCGCCGTCGTTCTCCGCGTACCGCTTCAGCGCAGCGGCGACGGCACGAAGAGCTTTATAATGAGTGTCCGGGCCGCTGCTCTCCGGATCGAACGCCACGGTGACGACCCCCGGCCTGATGTTTTTGATGTACTCGTAGATCGGACCGGCGTCGCGATCCGCTTCCGGTTCCGGGGCGAAAATATCGCCGGTATAGAATCCCAGCCTCAGGGGGCGGATCGATGAAGCCTCGATGCCGAAATAGGCCCAGAGAAGTTCCACCTCCCACTCCCGCACCGTACCCTTGAGGGTCTGGATGTGGGCCGGATCTTTCGCACCGGGGTATGTGGTCAGGAAGTACTCCTCCAGTTCCGCCAGCCCGTCGGAGATGGCCTCAGGATCGTTCACCCGGTAGACTTCCCCCAGGCTTCGCAGGAACCGGTATGCCTCCGCCCGCTCCCGCATGGTTTCATCCGCCGCCGCGACGCCGTCGAGGTAGAGATAGATGTCGGCCATCCGCGACTGCATATCGGCCGGATCGAAATATCCCGCGGAGAATTTCATCACGACCTCTGGATCGTTGCTGAACCTGCCGAGGGACCGGATCCGTGAGAGCATGTAGGAATTGGTGACCGCGGTAAATCCGGACGTGAGGTTCGCGAAATAATGGACGTTGCCCGGGTCCCGGACAAGGTGATAGATGTGGGCGAGGTATCCGAGCATGATGTCGTCGTGGTGGGGTTCCGTGTGGAGGAACACCGTATCGCTCACATGTTTCAGGCCGGCGGCGATCTTCTCCTCCATACGGTCGGCGGCGGCCCCCCCCAGCTCCGCGGCAGACTTCCCGGTTTTTTCAACGAGAAGCGCGGCAAACCTGTCTCCGGTGAAATCCGCGGACGAGATTTTCCTCAGTGGTGTACGCTCCCTGAGGGCGCACCCGATGATGATCTCGTCGGCGGTGTCCGGGTCGGGCGTCCCGGACGAGGCAAAATCCTCGAATTTCCTCTCGACGAGTCCCGAGGCGGCCCCCCGCGTAAGGTAGAAACGGGCCCCGTCGAGGCCCTGCAGGACCGAAGCCGGCGACTGGGGGCTCTTCGGACCCTCGACCGCCCGCGCGATCACCGTCGCCTTCGCCTCGCCGGCGGCGATCACGATCGCCGTGCATGTGTTGTTGTACGTGATCGTTTCCAGCCCGATCGTGATGACCAGACGGTTGCGCGACACCTCCATGCCCCCCAGGTCCGTCGCGGCGGCCGCCTGCGTTTCGTAGTTGGTCTGCGTCAGCCTCGTGACCGAATAGAAGCTGGATCCCCTGACGTTGAAGGCGAGGTGCCCGTCGGGGCCGATCCCGCCAAGAAAAAATCCGATTCCTCCCAGCTCACGGATCCGGGACTCGTACTCTGTGCAGAACTCGTCCACCCTGTTGATGACATCTTTCTGAACCTTCTCCGTCTCGTCGCGCAGATGCCGTGTGCGCAGGGAGAGGTCCACCGCGCCACCGGGGAAGAGCCCGTCAACAGACTTCCCCGGGGGGTTGCCGATCGAGCTCGTATCGATAAGCAACGCCCTGGCGGGATCGAGGCCGAAACCCGCGATATAAAATTCGTTGACGTAATGATGGAAGCTGTTGTGCTGCCGGGGATCGATCGGGTAAAATTCGTCTATCTGCACGAACGACAGGGCCCGCATGTCCGGGGGGCGGGCCGATTCGATGCCGTGGTCGCCGAGCATGGCCCGCACCTCCGGTACCGACCAGCCGCCGAGGATGTGTCTCACCCACTTGATGAAATATTCGGGAGTCCTGCCGGTGGGCAGCGCGATCACGCCGCCGGGGTTCCGGAGGATCCATTCGATGAACCGGAGCGCCGCGAGCCTGCCGAGGGAAGGGAAATTCGCGACCTCGATCACGGGGATTTTTTCGGTCGGCGGGTAGAGGGAACGGTGGGGACCGCGACCGAGCACCGTCTCTTCCACGACCGACCGGCCGTCGTAGATGCGCGGGTTCACGTCCGTTTTCTCAACCGGTCGAGAATCACCGCCGCGAGCAGGATCAGGCCGCTGGCGACGTACTGATAGAACGGCGGGATGTTCAGGAGGTTCATCGCGTTCTGAACGGTCCCCATGATGAGCACCCCGACGATCACACCGCCGATGCTCCCCACCCCGCCGGTCAGCGATACCCCCCCGAGGACGCAGGCGGAGATGACCTGCAGTTCGAGACCCTGGCCGGCCCCCGGTTGTCCGCTAGTCATCCTCGAGGCGAGGATCACGCCGGCGAACGGCGCCACGATCCCCTGCAGAATAAAAATGGCCACCTTCACCCTCACCACCCTGATGCCGGCCAGCCATGCCGCGTCCCTGTTCCCGCCGGTGGCCAGCGCGTACCGTCCGAAGACGGTGGCGTTCAGCAGCGTGCCGAATATCATGAACAGCGCCGCCATGATCCAGACCGGTGCGGGCACCCCGGCCAGGCTCGAGACCCCCAGGGAGAAAAAGGATTCCTCGCGAATCCCGATCGCCTTCCCGTCGGAAACAATATAGGACAGACCCCGGACAACCTGCATCGTCGCCAGGGTGGTGATCAGCGCGTTGATGCCGACCCGCGCGATGATGATCCCGTTCACCAGTCCCACCAGGCCGCCCGCCGCCAGGGCCGAGAGGATGCCGGCCGTGACGCTCCCGGTGGAGTTGATCACCACCGCGCAGAGCACCCCCGCAAAGGCCACGATCGAACCCACCGAGAGGTCGAAGTCACCGGCCGCAAGGCAGAAGAGCATGGTGCAGGCGATGATCCCCACCGTGGCCACCGAGAGCGCGAGACCGTTCAGGTTCACCCAGGAAAAAAAATTCGGCACCAGGAGAGACACGAGAACGAACAGCACGAAAAAGACGGCGATCATGCCGGGATTTTTCCAGAGCGGGGCGGGTTGGACCATCGGTCGTGGCCGGGGAAAGAGAGGCTAGAGCAACCCCTGCTCGGCGAGTACCCGCCTGAAGGTTTCACGGGTGATGAGAATCCCCGCGGTGTACGTTTCCATGGGAGGTTCGGTGCCGTTCTTCACCCAGTCGTACATCATCTTCGCGGTGTTGAAACCGTGCTTCCTCGGGGCGAGGAGGATGGAGGCGTAAAAGCCCGTGGGCCTGTCCTTCTGGAACTCCACGATGCAGTCCGTACCGTTGATGCCGATCCCGATGACCGTGGAGGCGTCATATCCCCTTCCCTCCATCGCCCGGACCGCGCCGAGGACGGCGTTATCGTTGTTCCCGCAAATGAGCCACCGCTTCACCTGGGGGTACTGAACGAGCATGGCGTTCACGGCGTCGAAGGCTCCCGGTATGTCCGCGACACGCTGCGGGGCCTTGAAAATTTTCTCCTGCGGGAAACCCGCTTCCACCAGGGCGCTGATCGCCCCGTCGGTGCGCTCCCGCGTGGTCTGGAGCTCTTCCCAGGTCACCGCGCAGACCGCCGTTCCCGAAACATCCCACCCGCGGCGTTCCATTTCGGCGTGGAGTGAACGGCCCACGGTCCGGCCGATCTCGTCGGCGGAGATCCCGAGGTGCGGCACGTCGGTGATGAAGGTGCCGTCGGCCCCCACCAGCCTGTCGTCAACGCTCAGGACTTTCAATCCCTGGGCCCGCGCCCTGCCGACGATCGCCGAACCGAGGCGGACGTCCGGCGCGCAGATGACGAAGCCCTTCACCCCCTGGGCGGCGAGGTTGTCGATCGCAGAGAGGACCTTTTCCCCATCGGTCGCGCCGATTTTCACCAGGCCGAATCCGAACGAGTCGGCGCACTGCTGGGCGAATTTCCATTCGTTCTGGAACCATGGTTCGTCCGGTTGCTTGACCAGAAAACCGATCTTCACCGGATGGCCGTCATCCCCGGGCTTTTCTCCTCCACAGCCCGCCCACCCGCCGCAGAGCACCATCACCGCAATTGAAGCGGCCGCCAAGACCCTGATCATTCCGACAG
>DATEDB010000247.1:0-4363 GCA_035286625.1 Bacteroidota bacterium | reverse complement strand
TACATGAGCTGTTCGCTGATCGAGTCCACCGTCACCAGGCCGCCCGAATTCTCATGCTTCGTGATGACGATCTCGGCGTCGGGGTAGGCCTCCGCGATGGGGAAACCGAGATGGGCGAGGTCCGGGACCGACTTCCAGTCGGACGCGTAATTCCCGCCCGTCGCCTGGCCGCCGCACTCGAGGATGTGTCCGGCCACGACCCCGGCGGCCAGCTTGTCCCAGTCGTCCCATGACCAGCCGAACTCGTGAATCATGGGGGCGTAGGTGAGGGCGGTGTCCGTGCTCCTGCCGGTGACGACGATCTGCGCGCCCTGCTCCAGCGCCCGGACGATCGGCCCGGCGCCGAAGTAGACGTTCGCGCTCAGGAACCTGCGTTTCTTTTCGCCGAACGGCTCTCCCGTCTCCATGTTGTCGAGGTGAATGCCTCCTTCCGGGAGGGTGTCGAGCCGGCCGAGGATGTCGTCGCCGGACACGACCCCGATTTTCAGACCCCTGATGCCTTTTTTTTCGGCGCATCTGAAAATCGCATCGCGACATGCCCTCGGGTTCACACCCCCGCCGTTGGTGATGACCCTGATGTTCTTCTCCACGATGACGGGAAGGATATGGTCGACGATCGACACCAGGTCCCGTGCATAACCCATCTCCGGGTTGCGCTGCTTCTGTTTCTGAAGGATGGACATGGTCAGTTCAGCCAGGAAGTCCATCATGAGATAATCGATGGGCCCCTTCGTGACCTGGTCGTAAGGGGCCGACTGCAGATCGCCCCAGAAACCCTGACCGGAAGCCACTCTGATTTTCTCTTTCATGATATTCCCCTGACGAAGAACGACGACGCCCGATCCCGGCGGTCCCCCCTCAGATGACGATTGCCTTGTACCCGTAGCAGAGGATGCCCGCTTTCCCGTCCTCCTGGATCTTTCGGAAGACCATCCTCACCTTCCGACCGGTCTTGAGCTCATCGGGGGCGACATCGGCCAGCTGGGTCGTGATCCTGACGCCGTCGTTGAGCTCCACGATCCCCACGGCGAACGGTGTTTCCTTCGAGAACTTGTCGGAGGCGACGCGCACAACGGTGTAGGTGATCAGTTTCCCCTCCTCGCTCAGCTTCACTGTCCCGAATTTTCGTCCCCCGCAGGAGGGGCATACCAGGCGCGGCGGGAAGCAGACGCCCCCACAGCCCGAACATTTCCCCGCTTCGAGCCGGTAGCGCTGGGGTATTTCGCGATGATATCGTGCGGTAATCATTTTCCCTCCAGTATATGAATGACGCAGCTCGCCCCGCTCCCCCCCATGTTCTGTGCCAGCCCGATGCGGGCTCCGGCCACCTGGCGCGCGCCGGACTTTCCGCTGAGCTGTTCGTAGAGCTCGATGATCTGCGCTATGCCGGTGGCGCCCACGGGATGCCCCTTCGATTTGAGACCCCCGCTGGTGTTCACGGGGATCTTTTTGCATTCGATCGAGGTGGCGCCGCTTGCGGCAGCTTCCCCGCCCTTGCCCTTTTCGAAGAATCCCAGGTCTTCGGTGACCACGATTTCCGCAATGGTGAAACAGTCGTGGACCTCGGCAAAATTGATGTCGGAGGGCTTCTTGTCCGCCATCTGATACGCCTTCCGGGCGGCGGTCACCACCGAACCCAGTGTGGTCGGGTCCTTCCGCCCGTGAAGGGCGATGGTGTCCGAAGCCTGCGCCGAGGCGAGCACGCGGACCGCGTTTTTTTTCATCGCCTTCGCGACGTCCATCGACGCCACGATGACCGCCGCCGCGCCGTCGCTCACCGGCGAGCAGTCGAGCAGGCGCAGGGGGTCCGCCACCATGGTGGAATTCATCACCTGTTCGGCACTCACCTCACGGCGGAATTGTGCGTTGGAATTTTTCGCCCCGTTCCGGTGGTTTTTCACCGCGACCGCGGCCAGCTGTTCCCTGGTCGTGCCGTATCTCTCCATGTGGGCCCTGGCGATGAGGGCGTAGAGTCCCGGGAACGTGATGCCGTTGTAGACTTCATACTCCTGGTCGGCCGCGGTGGCGAGCACCTCGGTGACATCCGCGCCGTCGGTCATTTTTTCCACTCCCCCGGCCAGGACGATCTCGCTCGCGCCGGAGGCGACCTCGAGATACGCCTGGCGGAACGCCGCCCCGCCGGAGGCGCAGGCCGATTCGACATGGGTCGCGGGAACGGGAGTGACGCCCAGATAGTCGGCCATCACCGCCCCGAGATGTTCCTGCCCGACGAACAGCCCCGGAGACATCGCGCCCACGTAGAGCGAATCGATGTGGTCCACCCCCGCGTCGCTGATCGCGCCGAGGGCCGCCTCCACGAAAATGTCCTTGATCGATTTGTCCCAGGATTCACCGAACCTGGTCATCCCGGCACCAATCACGACGACGTCTCTCATGGCCTGGCCTCCTTAATCGTTCATTTTGATTTTACGGCGGTACTTGGCGTATTCGCCGTACTGAAGATAGATCTTTCCGCGGTCGAGATAGTCCCTGGTCCTGGGGGCCCGGTCCCTGACCCGGTCGATTTCATCGGTGACGCGGAAGATGAAGCCGTCGCTGCCCGCCCCCGAGCCGAACGACACCATAAAAATCAACTCGCCGGGCCGGGCGACGTCGAGCACCGCGCTCAGCGCCGTAGGGGACGAACCGGAGTACGTGTTCCCCATCCAGGGGACGATCCAGCCCACTTCCATCTGTTTTTTCGTGAATCCGAGGCGTTTGCCAGCCTCCTGCGGGAATTTCCCGTTCGGCATGTGAAACACGGCGTGGGTGAAATCCGCCGGCTTCATCCCGGCCTTGGCCAGCAGCGCCGTTCCGGCCCCGACGATGTGTTTGAAGTACGCCGGATCGCCGGTGAACCTGCCCCCGTGCCGGGGATACGATTCACCCTCGCGCCTCCAGAAATCAGGTGTGTCGGATGTGTAGGAATGCGTGTGCAGAATTTCCGCGACAACGTTTTCCCGGCCCATGATGAATGCCGCGCCCCCGGCCGACGCGGAATATTCGAGCGCGTCGCCGGGAGCCCCCTGGGAGGTGTCGGCGCCGATGCCGAGGGCATAGTCCATCTCTCCCGATTTCACGTGGCTGTACGCGACATACATCGCCTCGGTACCCGCCTTGCAGGCGAACTCGTAACTGGCCACGTGGACGTCGGGACCGATGCCCAGGGCCTCGATGAGGATCGTCCCGCTCGGTTTGACCGCGTACGGGTGGGACTCCGAGCCGATGTACACCGCCCCGATCCGGTCCGGGCCGATGCCGGCGCGGCGCAGGGCGTTCTTCGCGGCCGCGACGGATATGGTGATCGTGTCCTCGTCCTGCCCGGGAACCGTCTTTTCGGTGAGCTGCAGGCCGCGTTCGATTGCCTCCGGGTCCGCACCCCACTGCCCGGCGATGCGGTCCGCTTTTATTCTGTAACGCGGGAGATACGCGCCATATCCAACGATTCCTATCATGTGAACTCCTCTGCCAAATGAGACATGAGATACGAACGGTGAAAGAACGGTTATTCCAGCCTGATGTGGAGCTCTTTCAGTTGTTCCGGACTGACCTGCGACGGGGAGTCGTCCATCAATGACGACGCGCTCGTCGTCTTCGGGAAGGCGATCACGTCACGAATAGAAGTCTCGCCGTTGAGCAACATGCAGATGCGGTCGAATCCGAAGGCGATGCCCCCGTGCGGCGGGGCGCCGTACCGGAACGCGTCCAGGATGAAACCGAATTTCTTCCTCGCTTCCGCCTCGCCGATCCCGAGGAGGCCGAACACCTTGCTCTGGATTTGGCGGTCATGTATCCTGATGCTCCCCCCCGCGATTTCGTTGCCATTCAGAACCAGGTCGTACGCGCGGGCCCTCGCTTTTCCCGGATCGGTGTCGAGGAGTTTCGCGTCCTCCGGCGCGGGCGACGTGAAGGGGTGGTGCACGGCCACGTACCGCTTTTCGGTCCCGTCGAAATCGAACATCGGGAACCCGGTGACCCAGAGGAGCTCCTGTCGGGAGTCGTCCACCAGGGAGTGCAGGCGGGCGACTTCGAGTCGCAGCGCGCCGAGGACCGGGTAGGCCCGCGCGGCGCTGTCCGAGACCAGGAGCATGAGATCGCCCGGTCCGGCGTCCATTGCGGCGGCAAGGGAGGCGGCGATTTCGGGCTCGAGGTGTCTGGCGGTCGGTCCTTCCGGTCCGGAGCCGGTCATCTTCAGCCAGACGAGACCGGCCGTGCCGGCGCTTTTCGCGTAATCGGTGAGCGAGTCCAGCCGGCTCCGCGCGGCGGATCCCCCCCCGCGGACAGTGAGGCCGGCCACCACGCCGCCGCTTTTCGCCGTCGAGGAGAACACCTTGAACCCGGAGGCGGCCACCGCGGCTGTGAC
>DATEDB010000246.1:0-7001 GCA_035286625.1 Bacteroidota bacterium | reverse complement strand
ATCAACGCCTTCTGCCGTATCCCCCACACCGACGCGGGCCTGATAAACCTGTTTTCCTCGTTCACGAGAAAGACCTTCTCGGGGAAGTCCGTGAGTTCGGGCACGTCGCAATCGGGGTTGCCGATGGCGAAGATTCCCGCCCCGATGTTGATGATTTTCACGCACGGCCACCCCCGGTTTTCGAGCGAGACCAGGAACGTCAGGGAATCGTACTGCGTCGGCCCGGCGAGGTAACCGCTCTTCCCCGCGAATATCCGTTCATCCTTTCCCCAGTCGACGAGCATCCCCGAGGAATTGAATAACAGCCCGTCGACAAACTCCCTGTATCCTTCTTCCGTCCGGTGATCGGCGAATTGTTTCCGGCGTCCGATGGCCCTGACAACCGCCGGATAGTACGGCGTCGCGATGACCTTGACGTTGGTCCGGTCATCCCGGAGGTTGTTGTTCGACGCCTCCATGATCAGCGTGAGCGCCTCGGGGCCCGACCATCCCGTGGAGGGGCCGGCGACGATGTCGATGTAGGTGTTCTGGCCGAGGAAGTAGCAACCCGGGAGCACGACCGCGGACAGAAACACGGACAGGGTAAGCAGTTTCATCTGATATTCTCTACTGCGGACGGGAGTGCGAACCGTGCATCAACACCGGAAAGTAGTGAAATAACGCTGAAGTTCGCATCCCGGCGTAGTTGACGTGAACCCGGCGCGTCGGGTTTTGCGCAACTACCGGGAGGAGGCGATAAATACGCCATTATCATGCCGATTTCAACGATCAACCATCCTCCCGCCCCCCCTCAAGCGGTAACCTCAAGACGATGATGACGGTGGTCACGCGCCTCCGGCCCCGTTTTCGACACCGCGGTCCGGCTCGCGTGACACCGCCCACCCGGCGTGACAAATCACACACGGGCCGCCGCCCCTTCTTCTGTTATTGCCCCCGTAGCATTAAACGAGGGAAAAATGAAGGTCAAATATCAGTTACGGCCACTCAGCAGGGAACAGCGGATCGTCATGGAGTACTTGCTCCTGGACGAGATGGAAACGCAGCGGTGGTATCACGTCCTTCGCCTCGAACTCTGGAGAACCGAAGGTCTGGTGTGCACACAATGACCGGGGGTCATATGAAAATATTCAGCCTGGCGGCAGTACTCACGGGAATCGTTTTGGTGTCCCTCTCCGTAAAGCGGAGGAAACAGCATTCCGGCCTGTCCGCGCTTCCGTCTCTATTGGACGCCGATCGCCGCTACGCGATCGACGACCTGATGAACGGCCTCGACTGAACCGCGGACCCCTGCCGTATCGCGCATACGCGCTGATCTGTCCTCAGCCCGTATCGCGATCACGCGGCGACCGCCACCCCGGTCGCACCGCTATTTGGTATCCAGTATCACCGGCAGTCCGTCCTTCCCGCTGCCGATAATCACCACTTTTGCGTTATTCGATTCGGCGATCTTCAACGTCGCCTCGATCCCCTTCCATCTCAGGAGCTGTTCGCTGATGGTCGTCGCCACGATCCTCTGGAAATCGGCCACGCCCTGCGCCTCGACCCGCTTGCGGTCGGCTTCCTGGCGCTCTTTTGTCAGGACGAACTCCATCCGCTGACTCTCCTGGTCCGCCCGCTGTTTCTGCTCGATCGCGTCGGTGAGCTGCGAGGGAAGCGCCACATTCCTGAGCGGCGTCGATTCGATGATGATGCCCCTCACCGAGACGATTTTTGAGAGTTCGGACATGATGTTCTCGCCCAGCCGCTCCCTCTCGGTGGAATAGAGGGCGCTCGCCTGGAAGTTCGCCGTCACCGAACGGCTCACCGAGCGGAACTGCGGCACAAGGACGACGTCCTCGTAATCCGCGCCGATCTTCTTATAAATGCTGGCGGCGGAATCGGGATCAAGGCGGTGCAGCGCGCTGATTTCAAGGCCGATCGTCAGGCCTTCCCGTGAGAGGACCTGCATGACCTCTTTCAGTTCCTTCGTCTGGATCGAGAATTTCTCGACCTTTGCCATCGGGTTGATGATGTTGATGCCCGCTTTGAGCGTGTTTTCAGACACGGTTCCGAAAAAGTCCACCACCCCGACGTGACCCGCGGGCACCACGGTGATGGTCTGGGAAAAGGCCCCGATCAGGGCCAGCACTGTGATGGTCGCCGCGAGGTTCATCGACGTCCTCAGCGTCTGGTTGCGCATGGTCTGAAATTTTTTTCTCGCCGCCGAGAACATGATCAGGCCGACGACCGCGACCAGCAGTAAAAAGATAAACGCCATATCGAAATCCTTTCATTTGTGAGAGAGGATGTTGAGAGAGACTATTAAGATAGAAAAGTTGGGGGGCAATATCAAAAGGGGCCCGGCAGTTGCCACTGAGGCCCGACTTGAGTATCTTGTCCGTCGCGTATGAAACCTCTCAAGCCACCGGCCCTCCGGAAGGGGGATGTCATCGGGATCTGCGCGCCGGCGAGTCCTCCCCTTCACGACGGCGACCTGGAGCGCGGGATCGCCTACCTCGAGCGGCTCGGGTACCGCGTGGAACTCTCCCCCAACCTTTCAAAAAAAAACGGGTACCTCGCAGGCACCGACCGCCAGCGGGCCGACGATCTCAACCGTTTGTTCCGGGACCGGAAGGTCCGCGCGATCATCGCGCTGCGGGGCGGTTACGGTACGATGCGCATCCTCCCGATGATCGACTACGCCGCGGTGCGGAAACACCCGAAAATCTTCGTCGGTTACAGCGACCTGACGGCCCTCCAGCTGGCCCTCTGGAAAAAATGCCGCCTGGTGTCGTTCGCCGGGCCCATGATGGCCGGAGGCATGTCCCGCGGTCTTACAGGGTATGCGGAGGAGATTTTCTGGAGGATGCTCACAAACACCCGGCCCCCGGGAAGGCTCAGGGCGCGGGTCTCTGCGCGCTGCCGTGGAAAGGCGAAAGGGATCTTAATTGGTGGGAACCTGTCCACGGTCAGCCATCTCGCGGGTACCCCATATTTTCCGGACACGCGTAACTGCATACTGTTCTTCGAAGAAATCGGCGAAAAACCATACCGGATCGACAGGATGCTGCATCAGCTGAAACTTGCCGGCGCTTTCGGCGCCGTCCGTGGCGTCATCCTGGGAAGGTTCACCGACTGCGAACCCGAAGCGGGAAAACCTTCGCTCTCCATACGACGCGTCATATCCGACACTCTCGGCGGCCTCGGGATCCCCCTCATCGCCGGTCTGCGCCACGGGCATGTGACGGGATCGCTGACACTCCCGGTAGGCCTGCCCGTAACAATGGATGCCGGAAAAGACCCCCGCATCGTTTTTCCCTGGCCGGCCGTTTCCTGAGAACCCGGCGCCGGGGGCGCGCGCAATACTATTTCATTACCCAAAGGAGTATACCATGATTGCATCCGCCCTGAATTGTATCCTGAACTCTGCCACATCGAATTGCAGGAACTCGGGACTCCGCGCCGTCCTCCCCCTGTTTCTGTTGCTTGTCCTGCCGGCCGCGCTCCCGTCCGGGCTGGCCGCCAGGCAGAAGTTCCAATCACCCGACGGGGAATTCGGATTCACGATGGGGGCCGACAAAAAACTCATCGACTGGAAACAGATCGACTCGTACTTCCGGAAAGTGGGGGCCGCCTCCGGCCGGGTAGTGGTGAAGGAACTCGGGAAAACCACGCTCGGCAAACCCTTCCTGCTCGCTGTCATCTCCTCGGAGGCGAATATCGCAAACCTCGACCGTTACCAGGAGATACAACGTCAGCTCGCCCGTCCGTATACGCTCTCCCCGGCGGACGCCGCCGCGCTTGTGAGGGAGGGAAAGGCCGTCGTGCTCATAACGATGAACATCCATTCCACCGAAATCGCCTCCAGCCAGGAATCGGTCGAGTTGCTCTACGAGCTGGCAACAGGGAATTCCCCCCGCGTCCGGGACATCCTGGACAATGTCATCGTCCTCCTCATCCCGTCGCTCAACCCCGACGGCCAGCAGATGGTCGTGGACTGGTACAGGAAGACGCTCGGCACTCCGGCCGAGGGAACCTCGCCCCCCGAGCTGTACCACCATTACGCCGGCCACGACAACAACCGCGACTGGTTCATGTACAACCTCGTCGAGTCGCGGCATACCGCGAAGGTGCTCTATCGCGACTGGTTTCCGGAGATCGAATACGACCAGCACCAGATGGGTTCCACCGGCCCGAGGCTCTTCATCCCGCCCTACGAAGACCCGGTGAACCCGAACGTGGCCCCTGAGCTGACCGCGCAGGTGAACCTGCTGGGGAAGTACGTCGTGGCCGACCTGCAGTCCAGGGGGTTCAGGGGGGTGGCCACCGGCACAGTCTTCAACGCCTATTTCGAGGGCACGATGTCCAAAACGCCGCTCTGGCATAACCGCATCGGCATCCTCTCGGAGGCCGCGAGCGTGCAGATCGCGAGCCCGGTATTCCTCCCGAAAGGGAGCCTGGGCGGATATGGTTCCGAACTTCCCGAGAACAAGCCCCAGACCAATTACCTCGATCCCTGGGAGGGCGGCTGGTGGCGGTTGCGCGACATCATCGAATACGAGAAGGCCGCCACCTATGCCCTGCTCCAGTTCGCGTCGGAGTTCAGGGAGAGGATCAAAACCAATTACTACGAACTGAACAGGAAAGCGATCCAAGCGGGCGCCACCGCCGCTCCGTACGGCTACTTCATTCCCGCCGGCCAGGCCGACCCCAACGCCGCCTCGGAAATGCTGAACCGCCTCCTGATCGCCGGCGTGAAGGTCGAAAAACTCGCCGCCGATATTGCGATCGACGGACGCGCGATTCCGGCCGGCTCGTATTACGTATCGTTCTCCCAGCCGGAGAGGGCTTACGTCAAGGACCTCTTCGAAAAACAAAAATATCCCAACCTCAAGCAGTATCCCGGAGGCCCCCCAAAACAGCCGTACGACATCACGGCGTGGACGCTTCCCCTCCAGATGGGAGTGGAGGCCATCCGGCAGGACAATCCGATGACCGTTCCGACCCTGGCGGTGGATACAGTGGTCGTGGCCGGTTCTGTCGATCCGGGGAAAGGGACCTACCGGGCCCTCGACCGGCGGCACGGCAACTCGTTCGCCGTCGCGCAGGAGCTCCTCGGAAACCCGACGCCGGTGTACGAGGCATCCGACTCCGTCAGGACCGCCGGACCCGTCCTCCCCCCGGGGGCGTTCCTCGTGCGCTCGGACGCTCTTCAGTCCGCAGATGCGGACGCACTCGCGCGAAGATGGGGTGTGCGGTTCGAATCGGTCGATGACGTCCCGGCGGACCGTCTGCTCAACATCTCCGCCGCCAGGGCGGCAATTTACCAGCCATGGATGACGAGCATGGACGAAGGATGGACGCGCCTGGTCATGGACGAATTCGGCGTGAAGTACACCGTACTGAAAAACCCCGATATTGCGTCAAAGAAGGCGGACCTCCGGAAAAGATTCGATGTCATCATCCTCCCGGACATGGGCACCAACCAGATCGTGAAGGGCCGGTGGGGCAGCGGCGACGATGACGGTCCGGTCCTGGGAACGCCCGAACGCCCGAAGGAGTACCGGGGAGGAATCGGGGACGACGGTGTTGACGCGCTCACGGAATTCGTAAACGATGGCGGGACGCTCCTGACACTGGGCGAATCGTCGCAGTTTGCGATCGACAAACTCAGATTGCCCGCGCGCGACGAACTGAAAGGCCTTTCCGGCAATGCCTTCTACGGCCCTGGCACGATTCTCGGGATGAGTGTCAATACCGGGAATCCCCTCGCCTTCGGCATGCCGGCCGAAGCGAACGCGTACTTCACCGGCGGGCAGGCTTTCAGGCTTCTGCTGTACACCGGTGAGAGCCGGATCGTGGCAACGTACGGCGAAGATGACGTGCTCAAAAGCGGCTGGCTCGTGGGTGAAGAGAAGATCGCGGGGAAAGTGGCGATGGCCGAAATCCCCGTGGGGAGGGGCAGGGTCGTCATGTACGGGTTCCGTGTGCAGCACCGCGCGCAGACCCGCGGGACGTTCAAACTTTTCCTGAACGCACTGCTGGTGAGGGATCGAACGGGACCCTAGTCCCGCGAGATGATGATCAGGGTGAGGTCGTCCCGCCTCTTCGCCTCACCCACGAACCGGTCGACCACGTTCACCAGTTCGGTCCCGGCGAGGTCAACCGGCCGCCCGGCGGTTCGGCGTAAGATTTCCCGGATCCTGTCCTCCCCGAAGAAATCCCCGGCGATGTTCTGCGCCTCGCAGACGCCGTCGGAGTACGCGCAGAGGACTTCCCCGGAAACGAGGTCGATTTCCTGTTCCGTGTACCCGGCCTCCGTCGTGAGGCCCAGCGCTGCCCCCCCTTTTTCCAGTGTCTCGATTTCCCGCTCGCGCACCACCACGGGCGGAAAATGCCCGGCGTTGACCAGGCGCAGCCGGCCGGAGCCGGGGGTCATTTCGATGTACACCATCGACGCGAAAATGTTTTTCAGGCTGTCCCTGCAGAAGATGCGGTTGATCTTTTCCGCCATTTCGCTCAGCGAAGCGAAATCTCCCGCAAGGGCCCTGACGGTGGCCTGCAGCTTCGCCATCAGGAGCGCCGCCCTCAGCCCCTTGCCGGCCACGTCTCCGAGAACGAGACCCGCCTTACCGTCCCCGAGCCCGATGAAATCCACGAGGTCTCCCCCCACATCGTTCGCCGACCTGGTGTACAGCCACAGTTTCCATCCAGGAAGTTGCGGGCTTCTGGGGGGCGCCAGCGCGTCCTGCACCGCCCGGCCCGCTTCAAGTTCCTCCTTCGCCAGGAGTTTGTCCTTGAGTTCGAGCATCAGGACCAGTACGATGCAGACGATCCCGAAGACGTTGGTGTCCGTTCCCACCCGGACGTCGCCGCCGTCATAGATCACCGTCCTTGACATCCCGATGAGTATCAACCCGATCACGAACAGGAGGCGCCTCACCGGTGTGAGCCTGAAGAACATCCCCTTGAGCATCCACCACGCGGTGAGGAAGAACCGCTTCAGGATGTTCATCTCTCCC
>DATEDB010000245.1:0-2009 GCA_035286625.1 Bacteroidota bacterium | reverse complement strand
CTTTTCATCATTTCCGCGGTCTCCGCGCCCGCCGAACGCCCGGGAACGCGTGTCGATCGCCCCGGACCGTCATCGGACCGTCGAGCAGACAGCGCCGTCGTCATCCGCTCCCACGACGCCCGGATGTCGCTCGAGCCCCTCTCGAAAGTGTTCAGGTGTTCCGACACCATGGTGATCTCTTTTCACGACCCCCGCGCCGGGGAGTTCCGGCTCCGTCTGCATCCCGCGTACGTGGTGGGCTCGGTGACCATCGGAGGGGAGCCGGCGACGTATGAATCTTCGGGAGGGTACCTCGTGGTCCGTCCGGAGAAGTCCGATACCCTCGCGACGGTGGTCGTCGAATACGCCGGACGCATCGACTTCAGGTCGGAGTTCACGCGGGTCACCCCTGAAAGGGCAGTCCTGAGAGAGGAGGAGGTCCTTCCCTGGGGCACACGCGGGCTCGGACGGGGCCGGCTGAGGGTCACCGTACCGGGGGACTGGACGGTCGTGACCGTGGGGGACGTCGAAGGGGTTACCGGCACGGGGGCGACCCGCGAATGGACGTTCGGGTGGAATCTCCCCGTTCCGGCGGTGGGCTGGATCTGCGCCGGCAGATACCGGCCGCCGGCCACGCTCTCCGGGTCGACCGGGATATCCCTCTACGTCTTTCCGGAAGATTCCGCCGACACCGATTCCCTCCTGCGGCTCATCGACGGCATCATGACAGCCTACGGATCGGAATTTTCACCATACCGGTACGGCAGTCTCACGGTGGTGGAAGTCGACGACTGGGTTGCCGGTGGGGGCATCCTCGCAATTGCGGCGCCTTCGTTCGTGATGGTAAAGCAACAGGCGTTCCGGACCGATGACGGCTACAACAGGATCGAAACGATTCTGCCTCATGAGATCGCTCACCAGTGGTGGATGGGGACGGTTTTTGCGGGGGATCGCGACGCGGCATTTCTGTCCGAGGGCCTGTGTGAATATTCATCCATCCTCTTCGGCGAATTGAGCGGGAGGGCGGGGACGCGGGATACGCTGATCAACCATCCCCTCCTGCGTCCACTCCTCTCGAAAACCGCGCGGGGCGCGGCTTTCCCGCTCGACTCTGCCTCTGACATCCGTCTGAACCCCACCCGGTATCTCAAGGCCTCATATGTGCATCATATGTTGCGTGACCTCATCGGGAAGGATTGCTCCGGACAATTGCTGCGTGAATTCATACGACGATACAGCGGCCGATACGCGACCATCCCGGATTTTCGCAGCCTTGCCGGGGAGGTCTCGGGGATGGACCTGGGATGGTTTTTCGACCAGTGGGTCTCGGGTTCCGGCATCCCTTCCTTCCGGGTCTATAACGTGGGCGCGGTGAGTACCGCACGGGGGTGGCGGGTCCGGGGCAGACTCAGGATCCAGGGCTACGACCGGTTCACCGCCCGGGTGGAGATCGCTTTGAAAACGGGGGACGGGGAATCACGGACCGTGGTGGACATCGGCCGGGATACGGCCGGAGGATACCGGAACGACGTCCCTTTCGAATTCGAGACGAATTCCAGGCCACTCTCGGTGCGCGTGGACCCGGACGGGGATCTTTTGAAAATGGAGAAGCTTCCGGAAAAGTTCAGCGACCTGCGGGAGCCGGGTTCGGCCCTGATGGTCACTGGATCGGGTCCCGGCGGCCGGCACGGGAGGGTCCTGGCCGGCCGCGACTCGGCGAGGCTTGCCCGGGAGGGCTGGGCCGTCGACGTCAGACCCGACACGGGAGTCACGCTCGGCGACCTCCAGCGTGACCGGGTCATTCTTTATGGCAACGCCGCCGATAACCGCGCGATCGCAAACCTGACCGTTCGGTTACCCCCGTTTCCCATGAGCGCATCGGGGGATTCGATCACCCTGGACGGCGAGACGATACACGACTCCACTCTGTCCCTGCTGCAGGTCGTGGAAAACCCGTACTTCGGCGGTGGTCTCCTGGTATGGGTCCTGCCGTTCAGCGACGCTGCATATCCCGAACTGAGACCGTTCGA
>DATEDB010000244.1:0-2180 GCA_035286625.1 Bacteroidota bacterium | reverse complement strand
AGTCGGCGGCAAAAAAGTGGTCATGCTTGCCTCGAACAACTACCTGGGGCTGTCGAACCATCCGGCCGTCAGGAAGGCGGCGATCGACGGCATCCGCCGCTACGGATACGGCGTGGCCTCGGTGAGGTTCCTCTGCGGGACCCAGGATATCCACCTGAAACTGGAGAAAAAGATTTCGAAATTCGTGGGCTGCGAAGACACCATCCTGTTCTCCTCCTGTTTCGCGGCGAACGAAGGGTTCTTCGCCTCCCTCGTCAATGAAAAGCTCGGAACGGAGGGACACCGGGACGTCCTGTACAGCGACCGGCTCAACCACGCGAGCATCATCGACGGGCAGCGGCTGTGCCGCCCCGAATTCGTCGACAAGAAAATTTATAACCATGCCGACACCGCCGACCTCGGACGACAGCTCGAGGAGGACCGGGGCACCGATTACCGGTTCAGGATCATCGTCACCGACGGTGTGTTCAGCATGGAGGGGGACATGGCGCCGCTGCCAGAGATCGTCCACCTGGCGGGGAAATACGGGGTGTCGGTGTTCGTGGACGATTCGCACGGCATCGGGGTCTGCGGGAAGACCGGGCGAGGAACCCCCGAGGCCACGGGGACCTTCAAAAAAATCGACGTGATCACCGGAACGCTCGGGAAGGCGATCGGCGGGGCCGCCGGCGGGTACATCAGCGGAAGCCGGGAACTGGTCTCCTACCTGAGGCAGAAATCCCGGCCCTACACCTTTTCGAATTCGCTCCCGCCGCCGATCGTCTTCGGCGCCGCCGCCGCGTTCGACCTGCTGGAGAAGGACCGGTCCATCGTCCGCCGCCTGCACGACAATACCGCCTATTTCCGGAGGGAAATCGACGCACTGGGGTTCCGCATCCTGGAGGGCGACCGCCCCATCATACCGGTGATGCTGGGAGAGGCCGCCACCGCGCAGGAGATGAGCGCGGCGTTGCTGAAGCGGGGGGTCTATGTCAAGGGATTGTGGTTTCCCGTGGTGCCGAAAGGGGAGGCGCGCCTGCGCGTCCAGATATCGGCCGGGCACTCGAAAAAAGATCTGGACAGGGCGCTCGAGGCGTTCCACGGCGTCGGGCGAAAAATGAAAGTCATCTGAAGCGGAGGGCACAGTGTTTAATAAGGAAACGGCCGCATCATGAAAAAACAGCTCAGCGAATTGAATGTTCTTGAGGCCCTCTCGGGGGTCCGGGACCCGGACCTGCACAGGGATATCGTCTCGCTTAATTTTATCAAGAACCTGAAGATCAGCGGTACGGCTGTGAGTTTCGACATCGAGCTGACGACGCCCTCGTGCCCGGTGAAGGACGAAATGAAGAAGCAGGCCACCGACGTCATTTTTGCCTCGATCGCCGGGGTGACCGGCGTCGACGTTACGATGACGTCGAACATCCGGAACACTCCCGTCGTCGGCAAGTCGAACCCTCTCCCGGAGGTGAAGAACACCATCGCCGTCGGGAGCGGAAAGGGGGGGGTCGGCAAATCGACGGTCGCCGTGAACCTTGCCGTGTCGCTCGCCCTCGACGGGGCGAAGGTGGGGCTCATCGACGCTGACGTCTACGGCCCGAGCATACCCCTGATGATGGGCATCAACAAACGCCCGTCGATGGACGGCAACAAACTGGTCCCGCTCGAGGCCCACGGGGTCAGCGTCATGTCGATCGGCTTCCTCGTGGACCCGGATCAGGCCGTGATCTGGCGCGGCCCGATGGCCAGCGGGGCCCTCAGGCAGTTCATGACCGACGTCCGGTGGGGGGAACTGGACTACCTCCTCTTCGACCTGCCCCCCGGAACGGGCGACATCCACCTGACCCTTGCCCAGGTCATCCCGCTCTCGGGCGCCGTGGTCGTGACAACCCCGCAGGACATTTCACTGGCCGACGCGAGAAAGGCCTGTACGATGTTCCGGAAGGTCAACGTTCCCATACTGGGTCTGATCGAAAACATGAGCTACCATCTCTGCACCGCCTGCGGGCACCGTGAGAACATCTTCGATTCGGGCGGCGGAAAGAAAACCTCGGAAGACCTGCAGGTGCCGTTTCTCGGCGAGATCCCGATCAACACGAACATCCGTGTGGGATCGGACAACGGCAGGCCGATCGTCGTCGCAGACCCCGACTCCCCCAACTCATCGGTGCTGCGGGGGATCGCCAGGGGTCTGGCGGCGC
>DATEDB010000243.1:0-8735 GCA_035286625.1 Bacteroidota bacterium | reverse complement strand
GAAGGTCAATGCCGTTGCGGATTTCAGGAAGCTCATCGGGGCCACCGACCCGAAGGAGGCCGCCGAAGGGACGGTCCGGAAACTCTACGCCGACAACAAGGGGGAGAACATCGTTCACGGCTCAGACTCTCCCGAGAACGGAAAGATCGAGATCTCGTACTTCTTTTCGGCAGGGGAACTGGTCGATCTCGCCCAGGGGGGGTAAGGGTCGCGGCTAGGGCATCCAAGCGCCGGGTGACGCGATCACGGGGTCAGTCGCTGGCGCCGCGCCTCCGCGAGGAAGACCGCGCACGCGCTGCTGACGTTCAGGGAGTCCGTCCGGCTCCACATCGGGATCGCCGCGCGGACGTCGCACACGTCAAGGACCTTACGGCGGATACCGGTCCCCTCGTGTCCCACCACCACGCAGACCGGGCCGGTCATAGAGACCCGGTAGATCTCCTCCGGTCCGGCCGGATCCGCCGCGATGACCCGCACTCCGAATTCCCCCCGGAGCAGCCCGAGGGTCTCCACGATGTCCCGCGAATGAACGATGTTCGCCCCGAACACCGTTCCCATCGACGCCCGGACCGACCTCCTCAGGTACGCGTTGCCAGACGTCTCGCCGCAGATGACCGGGTCGGCGCCGAACGCCGCGCAGTTCCTGATCACCAGGCCGACATTTTCCGCGTTGACCAGGTCGTCGAGGGCCACGCAGAGGATCCGGTCACGGAGTCCCGGGTTGAAATATTCCGCCAGCGGGCGTTCGCCGGGGGTCATGCCCACGGCCATGATCCCCTGGTGGAGGGAGAACCCCACGATCGATTCCAGGAGACTTTTTTCGGCGATGTAGATTGCCGCTCCCGGGCTGTACACGGGAACGCCCGGGCCGGTCGGTTCGTCCTGGAACAGCGACGAGTACCACTGGGGGGTAAGGAGCATCGACCGGATGGCGAGGCCCGATGCCATCAGCCGGCGGACGACTTTTTCCCCTTCCGCGACGAATATTCCCTCCTTCAGGTGCGCTTCCTGGCGTCGCAGGGTCCGGTAGGGGCCGAGACCGTTATGTTCGAGGTCGGTCAACCGCGTAATGGCGGGCGTCGGATTCATCGGTCAGGGAAGATACTCAGAATATCTCTATATTGGGGGCAATCGTTTCGTTCACCATGGATCAATCGGGCATACCTCTCGTCGCGCTGGGTTTCCTTCTCGGTGTGAAACATTCCCTGGACGTCGACCATCTGGCCGCGGTCTCGACGCTCCTCACCGCTTCGCCCAACCGGTTCCGGGCGGCGATCGTCGGGATGTACTGGGGGATGGGGCATTCGCTCTCCCTGCTGGTACTCGGGGGGGCGATCATCTGGCTGGACCTCAGGTTTCCTACCGAAATCTCCCTCGCGCTCGAAGCGCTCGTCGGCCTCATGCTGATCTTCCTGGGCGGAAGGGTGTTCTACCGCCTCGCACGCGGGGCGGTCCTGCATGTTCACGCCCACGGGCACGGGCAACGCGTCCACATTCATCCCCATATTCACGGGGCCGGCCAGGTCCACGACTGCGGTGAAACCCTCCGGCACCACCACAGGGCCCCGGCCGCCGAAAAATCGTGGCGCATGTCGTTTCTGGTGGGGATAATACACGGGCTGGCGGGAAGCGCCGGCCTGACGCTTATGCTCCTCCCCTCGATACCCACCCGGGCGATGGGCGTGGTCTACCTTTGTGTGTTCGGGGCGGGATCGTTATGCGGAATGGGGTTGACGACGTTCCTCTTAAGTTTTCCCCTTCAGGTGCTGGGCTTGTCCGCTTCCCCGGGTGCGGGCGGATCAACCGGTGCCCGGAGCCGGACCGGCAGGATCGTGACGTTTCTTGCCGGATCGGTCAGCCTGGGCGTCGGTGCGGTGCTTCTCTGGGAAACCGGCTACTCGCTTCTCTTTTCCTGACTTCCACGGCTGGTGGACGCTGCTGGGATCGAACCAGCGGCCTTCGCCTTGTAAGGGCGACGCTCTGAACCAGCTGAGCTAAGCGTCCGCTGCAGAGGAAAATATACTAAAAACCTTCCACCCGGCCAATCCATTCAAAAGACACAAAGATCCCCCCCTCTCGCGTCAAACGTATCCCCCGTCACACGGGAATCCTCCGCAATTTCCACTGGATTCGCGCTGTTCCGGACGGTTCACGTCACCGTCGGTCAGAGTGGTGATTCTGATCACGGGGGCGGGTCTCCTTCATAGGATAATTCCCCCCCATTCACTACAGTAGGCCAACAAACCGGCGGTTTTCCGCCTTTGGTGCGCCGGTAATGATTCGAAAACAAGCGTTTACGAATGGACGTGACAGTCGTACGTGAGGGTAAACTGTTGAACAACGATCAGTGCGGATGATCTGGATCGCGGGACATCGCCGGCTCCGGTCCGCCATATCTTTGTCGGCCTGCCTGCTGTGCTGCGCCTCTCCTGCGAGCGCCGATGACGGCCGTTTCCTTTTCGACCGGCTGACGATCGAGAACGGCCTCTCCCAGAGCAACGTTCAGACAATCATCCAGGACCGGGACGGATACATGTGGTTCGGGACTCCTGACGGTTTGAACCGGTATGACGGCGACCGGTTGATGGTCTACCGGCACGATCCCGATGACCTGGGAAACACTCTCGCAGACAACGAAATCACAAAACTGTTCGAAGATCGCGACGGCCGAATCTGGGTCGCCGCGGCCAGCGGAGGGCTCACCGTCATCGATAAGCGGACCGGAAAGATTCGCTCATTCTGGTACGACCCGAACAATCCCAAAAGTTTCAGCGGCGGGGAGGTCACCGTCATGTACCAGGACAGCAGGGGATCGTTCTGGGTCGGGACCCGGCAGGGTCTCAACAGGTTCAATACGGCAAACGGCGCATTCACCTGGTTCCGGTATGTCGAAGGGGGAAATGTCAACGTCATCAATTGCATTTACGAGACCCAGGGGGGGGTGGTGTGGTTCGGCACGGACGCGGGTTTGAAGAAATATGACCCGGACGAAGGGTTATTCACCTCCTACGACGCGACCGTTTCGCGCGCGTCCAGAATCGGCAGGCGGGTGATTACGGCGATTACCGAAGACGCCTCCGGGGGGATCTGGATCGGAACGCCTGACGGCGTTTACGTGATAAACAAGACCGCCGGCACCGTCCGCCACTATGAAAGTACGGGCCCGCCGTCAGCCTCGCTATCGGGCATGCGGGTATTTTTTATCAAACCGGAGGCGAACGGCAGGATCTGGATCAGCACATCCGGTGGTCTGGATCTCTATGATCTGAAGGGGGATCGGTTTCACCACTATGGTCTGCCCCGTGACGGTTCCACCGATTCAATCGGGGGATATTACCGGGGAATCCTCATCGATCAGGATGGCCTGGTCTGGCTCCGCACGGGAAGCGGAAGATTGTATGTCTTCAATCCGGCCCGGGAGAGCTTCACGCCCTACGTATATGATTCCCGCGACCAACACAGTATCGGGGGAAATCACGTCACCTGCTGTTACGAGGATCGTTCCGGTACGCTCTGGTTCGGCACACGCGAGGGAGGCGTTTCCAAACTCAGCAAATCGAAAATCAAGTTCGGGACGCTGAGCGCCGGGCCGGACGGAGCCCATGCCTTTTCAAACCTCTCGGTCACGTCCATCGTTGGCGACCCCTCGGGGAACATCTGGATAGGGACCTCGGAAAACGGCATCGCAAAACTCGACGGCAGGTCGGGGGCGGTCAGCTGGTACAGGCATAACCCGAGAGACAACGGCTCATTGTCCGACGATCGTATTGTTTCGATGACCATCGACGTGAACGGCTCGGTGTGGGCGGCCACCGCAGGCGGAACCCTCGGGAAATTTTCTTCTTCCACACCGGTATTTTCGGAATTCCGGTACCCGGCGGGTGGGACCGGACCGGGAGCGATTGTGACGCTGTACGGGGACCGTACCGGAGGCATCTGGGTGGGGACCTCCACCGGCGTGAGCAGATATTCGATCAGGTCGGGCAGGACGGAGACGTTCGACCTCTCGGACAAACTCGGAGCCGACCAGTCGGGGGTGGCCGTCACGGCCTTCTACGAAGACAGCAGTGGTGTCATGTGGATGGGGACATCCACCGGATATCTTGTCCGTCTCTATGCGGCATCCAAATGGGTCGACGGATACATCATCAAGCCGGGGCAAATGAATAGGAAATACAGTTCCGTCACCGCGTTAGCCCCGCACCGTCCGGGCTCGCTGATGGTCGGAACATCGGCAGGCGGCCTGTATGTCTTCAATCTCTCCACCCTGTCGTTCGACAGCCTCCCGGGCTCGGAACCCCAGCTGACCCATCGCATCAACACCATTCTCCCGGACGGCAGGGGGAATATCTGGATCAGCACGAACTACGGTGTTACCCGGTACAGCGTGAGCGACGGCGTGTTCAGGAATTTCGATTTCACCGACGGGCTCCAGGCAAACGGCTTCAATAAGCGTTCAGGGGCCGCCCTTAAGGACGGCACCCTCTTATTCGGAGGGATGAACGGCATCAGTGTGATGCGCCCCTCCTCGTTCCGCGAGAACACGCATGTCCCCCAGCTAACCCTGACGTCGTTCAGCAAATTCGGCAAGGAGGTCGTGATTACCGAGCGGCAGGGCGACATTCCGTTTCTCGAGCTCGCGTATTCCGAGAATTTCTTCACGCTGGACTTCGCGGTGATGGATTTCACGACGCCCGAAAGCAATGAGTACGCCTATTTCATGGAGGGCATCGACCAGGAATGGATCTACTCCGGCAACAGGCACGTCGTGAGCTACACCCACCTCGACCCCGGAACGTACCTGTTCCGCTTCAAGGGATCGAACAACGACGGGGTCTGGAACGAGGAAGGCTCCTCGATCATCATTTCCATCAGGCCGCCGTTCTGGAGGACCTCCTGGTTTCAATTGATCGTTGCCGTCTCGGTCGTGGTGCTCGTGTTCAACGGCTACCGGTACAAGGTGAGGTCGATCAAGACGCAGAAGGACACGCTCGAATCGCTCGTGACCGAGCGGACGAAGGAACTCTGGGACATCACCCGCGAGCTCCGCAACGCCCGCGACCAGCTGGAATACCGCGTCAACGAGAGGACCATTGAGTTGCGCAATGCGAACCAGATGCTCAGGGCCGAGATCACCGGGAGGATTCAGACGCAGGAGGAGCTGCAGGGACTGAAGGAATTCCACGAAAACCTCGTGCACACGATGACCGAGGGAGTATCCGTCGTGGACTCGGGAGGATTTCTCACGTACGTCAATCCCGCAGCGGTGAGTCTCCTGGGCTACACGCAGGAGGAAATCCTCGGCAAACACTGGTCGATACTTGTCCCGTCCAACATGAGGGCGGAAGTGCAGGCGGCCGATGAACGGCGCAAGGCGGGATTATCGGACCACTACGAACTCCAGATGCTTCGCAAGGACGGTACCCGCGTGGACGTCTTCGTCGGCGGCGGACCCATCTTCACCGACGGAGTCCTGAGCGGGACGATCGCGGTGTTCACCGACATCACCGATATCAAGACGGCCGAATCCCGGATCAAGGAACAGGCCGCACTCATAGACGAGGCGCGGGATGTCATCGTCGTCACTGACATCGGGGGCGACATCACCTACTGGAACCGGAGCGCGGAAACCGTTTACGGCTGGAAGTCCGGGGAAGTCCTCGGCCAGAACATCCACACTCTCCTGCAGGAAAAAACTGAACGCACATCGGCGGACGCCGCCAGGGTGATCCTCGAAAAGGGGCAGTGGTCGGGCGAGCTCGAACAGCTCTCCCGCGACGGGAAGACGGTCGTCATGCAGAGCCGGTGGTCGCTGGTGACCGACGCCGAGGGGCTCCCGAAATCGATCATGATGATCAATTCCGACGTGACCGAAAAGGTGAAGCTCGAAAAACAGTTCCTGCGCGCCCAGCGAATGGAGAGCCTCGGGACCCTTGCCAGCGGCATCGCCCACGATCTGAACAACGTTCTCGCGCCCATCATCATGGCGATACAGGTCCTCAGGAACAGGCACGCCGACGAACAGGAAAAATCCCTGCTCACCACCATGGAACTGAGCGCCAAACGCGGAGCGGACATCGTCAAACAGGTGCTCATGTTCGCTCGGGGCGCGGAGGGCAAACACGAGCAGCTCCAGATCAAGCACATCATCCGGGAAATGGAGACCATCGTCCGCGAGACATTCCCCAAGTCGATCGAATGCGTGGCGCACGTCCCGAAGGACCTCTGGACGATCTCCGGCGACCCGACGCAGCTGCACCAGGTCCTGCTGAACCTCTGCGTGAACGCAAGGGACGCCATGCCCGCCGGCGGCAATCTGGAAATCAGGGCCGAAAACGTCCACCTCGAGGAATTCGAATCGCAACTCAACCCCGGTAAGCTGAACGGTCCGTTCATCGTACTGAGTGTCTCTGATACGGGGCACGGGATGACCCAGGACACCATGATGAAAATCTTCGAACCCTTCTACACCACCAAGGGCGTGGGGAAGGGGACGGGTCTCGGACTGTCGACCGTGAACGGCATCATCAAGGGACACAGAGGGGCGATCCACGTCTACAGCGAGCCGGGCCACGGGACGACCTTCAGGCTGTACTTCCCGGCGGTCATGCAGGGCGACGGATGGAAAAATCTCGACAGTCAAACCTCTCTGCCGGCCGGGAAGGGGGAAACCATTCTGATCGTGGACGACGAACCGGCCATCAGGCAGATCACCAAGGGCACGCTCGAGACCTACGGATACCGCGTGCTGACGGCGGGGGACGGGAAAGAAGCCGAGGAGGTTTACAGGAAACACATCGATGAGGTCGTCCTGGTGATCACGGACATGATGATGCCCGTGCGGGACGGAAGGGAAACGATTCAGGTCCTCCGGTCGATCAACCCCGGGCTGAAAATTGTGGTGACCAGCGGCTTGATTTCGACGGAGAAAGATGACGATGGGTGGCGGAATCAGGCCCAGGCGTTCATCGCGAAGCCCTTTACCGCCGAAGCGCTCCTGAAGACGCTGGAAGAAGTCCTGGAGTTGCAGAAGAACTGAGAGAGCGGGAGACGGGACTCGAACCCGCGACGTCCAGCTTGGGAAGCTGACATTCTACCACTGAATTACTCCCGCGTGGTGGAATCAAGCGATTTTCCTACCTCATTGATCCTCGATGGTCATTTACGGGGTTGTGAACGTTTAAGGCGTGATAATTTATGAATATTTGGTACGCGATGCAAGACCAGTAGAAGTGCTGCTGACTGCCAACTACGATACCGTTCTTTGCTCAAAAACCCCCACTCAACTGCGAGTTTCGAGACGATCCCCCCTTGACCCTGCCTTGGTTACCCCCTGTTGAGAGTTAGCTGAAAAATCGTAAATTCAATGGGGATTATCGTAGATATCGCAGTGTCTCATCTGCTATCTGAGGATGGATCAAGTATCCCAACTACCCCAACCCGTTTAATCCTGCAACGTAAATATATTTTGTCCTGCAGGAAAGGACGCATGTTCGATTAATAATATTTAATGTCATTATGTCGCAGCCGGTAAATTCAGCGACAGCAAGAAAATGCTGTTGATTCAATGAACGCAGGGAATCTCTCCGCCGGAGCGTCCGTCCCGACCCGCCGGGTCGTCCTCATCCTCTGTCTTGCCTTTCTCATACGGGTGACATCCGTCCTCCTTAATCCCCACGAGCCGGTTTCCGATGAGATGGAATATCACCGTCTCGCAGTATCGCTCGTGGCGGATCATTCGTATTCAATCGACGGAGTCCCGACTGCATACCGGGCTCCGGGATACCCTGCGTTCCTGGCTGTTGTTTACGCCGTTGTCGGTCCCGCGCCGCTTGCAGCGAAGTTCGTTCAGGCATTGCTCGATGCGATCACCGCGGGGTTCCTGTTCCTTCTGGGGCGGAAGAGCTCCGATATATCGGGGATGATCGCCGCAACGCTCTGGTGCATTTTTCCGCCGGCAATTCTCTACGTCAACTACCTCCTCTCAGAGTCCCTGGCGATTTTTTTAATCACGCTGGCATTGCTGCTGCTGATCGACGCTCCGCTGGAACGGATATCCCTCCGGTGGTTGCTACTCGGCCTGACGATCGGGTGCCTCATCCTCACAAAACCGATCTTTCTACCGTTGCCGTTTCTTCTGCTGGCGTTCGGGAGAAAGCTGAACCTGAGCCGCGTCCATGGTATTGCGCTGATCGGCGCCATCGTCCTGGTGCTTGCGCCGTGGATCGCAAGAAACAGCGTCGTGATGGGGCAGACGGGCCTCTCGACAAACGGGGGGATAAACCTCTTTATCGGGAACAATCCGGATGCGACTGGGAGCTTTCAAGGCCGGTTTCCCCCGGAGCTCGCTTCTGATGCCATCGACGAGGTCACGCGGAACCAACTCGCTTTCTCCCTGGGCATCGACTATATCCTGCGTCACCCGGCGACGTTTATGATCAACGGGGCAAAGAAAATTGCCCACGTCTTCAGGACCGAGGGCGACGTGCTCATCGGGTCATTCCCGCGATCAGCAGCAACGGACACGGCGGGATTTCGGGAAAGATATGCATCGCTGCCGGTCATCCCGGTTGTACTGACAAATGCCGGATATTTCTCCGTCGTACTGCTGGCGATTGCGGGTATCTTCCGCGTGCCGCGGAATGCTTCCTATTGGTTTGCGGCGGCGTTGTTTGTTACGATCCTGGCCGTCCATTCCATCTATTTCGGAGGGAGTCGGTACCATTACCCCCTGA
>DATEDB010000242.1:0-2526 GCA_035286625.1 Bacteroidota bacterium | reverse complement strand
CCCCGGAGAAACAACAACTTCCTCGCTTTCTCGGTCCTCGCCCTCGACGATATGAATATCTGGTGCGGCACAGCCGGTGGAATCAACCGGTCCACCGACGGAGGCGTCAGCTGGGTCAAATACAATCATACGAACCAGGCCTCCCCGATCTTGGGCAACTGGGTCATTTCCGTGCAGCAGCAGGTGTATCAAAAACCGACGGCAGGCACCGACAGCGTCCGCAGGATCTGGACCACCAACTGGCAGGCTGAAGGTCGGGACGAGCAGTACGGGGTGAGCTACAGCGACGACGACGGGCGGTCATGGGTCAACCTCCTGAACGGAGTCCGGGCGTACGATTTTGCGTTCCGCGATTCGATCGCCTACATCGCGACAAACCACGGCGTGTTCCGGACATCTGACGGGGGCCGCTCGTTCGATCAGGTCACGGATATCATTGAACCGGAATCGAGGCGCGTCGTGGCCTCAACCAGTTTTTTCTCGACCTGCAATATCGACGATACAGTCTTCGTGGGGACCGCCGATGGCCTGGCGTGGACCGTGGACGATCCTTCGAACCCCTTCGGCTCAACGTGGGAAATTTATCGGGCCTATCAACCCCTGTCCTCGGCGGCGGAAACCTACGCCTATCCCAATCCCTTTTCCCCCAACGCCGAACCGGTCCGGATTCACTACGCGGTCGCCCGGGGTGGGACGTCGACGACAACAGGCGTGAGAATAGAGATTTTTGATTTCGGGATGAACCGGGTACGTACCCTGATCAACCAGGCCCCGCGCGACCTTAACGGTGAGTACGACGAATTGTGGGATGGGACCGACGACGCCGGCGCCGTCGTGGCCAACGGCGTGTATTTCTACCGGGTCGATGGCGGGAGCGCGGACCCGGCGTACGGAAAAATCATCGTGATGCAATAGTATGAAACGTCTTTCCCTGGCGGCGACAATCCTCCTGGCGGCAGGCCTCTGTTCGTCCCAAACGGCGGGCCGGGCGGGCGTGTTCGCCCGGATGGGATTCGGGGCGAGGGGAATGGGAATGGGAAACGCTATGACCGCGGTGATCCGGGGAGACGTCCTGAGCTATTACAATCCGGCCGCGCCGGCGTTCGGGACGGTCAGGCATGCCGGCGTGTCCTTCGGGCTCCTTTCGCTGGACCGGTACCTCAACTTTCTGAATTTCACGCAGCCGATCCAACCCTCGGGGGGTCTCTCGGTCGGGCTGATCAACGCAGGGGTCCGCGATATCGACGGCCGGGACAGCGACGGGGAAAAGATCGGCCTGTATTCAACGTATGAAAACCAGGTCACGCTCTCGTTTTCGAACCGCGTCGACGACAACGTCTCGATCGGCATGACCATGAAACTCTACCACAGCAAACTCTTCGACGAGGTCACGACCACCACCGTCGGCTTCGACGGCGGGATCCTCGTCCAACCGGTGAAGTCCTTCACCGTCGGAATTGTGCTGCAGGATATCGGATCAAAATATAAATGGAACACGAAAGACGTCAACTCCACCGGACGCGAAACCGATGACAAGTTCCCGATGCTCAAGCGGCTCGGGCTGGCCTGCTCTCTGCCCGGGGAACAAGGTGTGGTCGCGGTGGACTTCGAGCAAACCTCGGGCGGATCTGTGGTGATCAGGAGCGGGGTCGAGTACTCACCGGAGGAGCATTTCAGCCTGAGGGGCGGCGCTGACAGGATCGATTTCGGCGACGGGGCGACGGGTGTGAAACCGACTTTTGGCTTCACCGTCATCAATCCTCTCGGCGGGTGGACCCCCTCACTCTCCTACGCGTTCTCGGGCGAATCGTTCGCCCCCCGCGGCTTCCATATGATCACGCTATCCGCTATATTCTGATATCATGAAAACGAAATCCCGCATCATGGCGGCCCTCGTCATGCTCGCCTTTGGGGCCGTGCCGGCGCTCGGCGGGACGGGTATGACCTTCCTGACGCTCGGAGTGGGCGGACGCAGCCTCGGAATGGGTGAGGCCTACTCGACGGGTGCGGCCGATCCCGCCGCGATGCAGTACAACCCCGCATCGCTCTCGTCGATCGGCATCACCATGGTATCGTTGATGCACCGGTCGTGGATCCAGGGGACAAACGCGGAATATATCGCCGGCGCGTTCTCCTTTGGAAAGTTTTCCATGGGACTCTCGACGTACTGGCTGAGCATCCGGGACATCGAGGTCAGGACTGTACCCGGATCGCCCATCTCCACTTTCACCGCCCAGGATCTTTCGGTCGGATTTTCCGCCGCCTACGAGCTGACAGACGAAATCTCGGTGGGGTTGACGGGAAAATATCTCTATGAAAAAATACTCCTGGACGACGCCGGGGGAATGGCCTTCGATTTCGGCGGAGTGTACGCGACCCCCTCGGGTATCAGGGTGGGCGCCGCGATAGCCAACCTGGGTTCGGTGAGTGCGTTGAAGGATGAATCGACCCCCCTGCCGAAAATATTCCGGGGCGGAATATCCTACACCACAACACTTCAAAATCCCGCGACGACGATCACCGGGG
>DATEDB010000241.1:0-5802 GCA_035286625.1 Bacteroidota bacterium | reverse complement strand
TCCCGTCACCCGTCAGTGATATCCCGGCCATATCACCCACCCTCCCCAGCCAGAGAAGGTGGCCGGGTTTGAACAGTCCGTGCTTCATGGAAACCAAAAGATCCGTCCCCCCCGCCAGGATCTTCGCTTCGGCGCCCAATTTTTCCTTGAGCTCCAGGGCTTCGGGGAGCGTGGAGGGTGAATGCAGTTCAAACGGCGGCAGCGGCATCATCGACGGGCCTTTTTCCTTTCCCGGGCCGGTCTCCGGCTCTCCAGTTCCTCGATGGCCGCCAGCATTTTCTCCGGCGTGAAGGGAGACGACGTCATCCTCACACCGGTTGCGTGGAAGATGGCGTTTGCGATGGCCGGGACGACCGGCAGGATCGGGCCCTCGCCAGCCTCCTTGGCGCCGAGCGGGCCCTCCGGGTCGATGCTCTCCACGATGTGGGTTTCGATCTCCGGGATGTCCGCGAATGTCGGTATCCGGTAATCGAGCAGGGAAGAATTGCGCAGGAGTCCTCCCGGGTTATGCGATGTGGGCTTCGTATAAATGAGCTGTTCGAAGAGCGCCTCGCCGATACCCATGTACACCGATCCCTCGATCTGTCCCTCCACCATTACGCGGTTCAGTGCGCGTCCGCAATCGTGGGCCGACCAGACCCTGTCGATTTTCACTTTGCCGGTTCCGTCATCCACCTCCAGTTCCACGACGTGGGCGGTGAAACTGTACGACGGGGACGGTCCGGCCCCGGCGCCCTTGTAGGTTCCCCCCAGCGGGGGGGGCGCGTACCATCCGACGGCCGAGAGCGTCCCGAACTTCGCTTCGGCGAGGCGGACCGCTTCGGCAAAGGGAAGACCGGGCTCTTTTCCATCCAGGCGGCGGACGCCGTCCTTCCCGGACGTCACTTCATCCGGGGAGACCCTGAACTTCTCGGCCGCCGCGGAGAGTATCTTTTTGCGGAGGTCTTCGGCGGCCATCTTCACGGCGTTGCCCGCCATGAAAGTCACCCGGCTGGAATAACTCCCCAGGTCCACCGGGGTCAGGTCCGTATCACCCTCGAAGACCCTGACATGCCCGGTGTCGATACCCAGGATTTCCGCCGCGATGCCGGCCAGCACCGTACGCGACCCCTGCCCGATGTCGGAGGAACCGGTGAAGACGACGATGCCGCCTCCGCGGTCGGCTTTGACGATGGCGCCGGAGTGGGGCAGCCCCAGCCAGTAGATTTCCTTCCCCGCCCCGCTGATGTAGGCGCTCGCGGCGATGCCGATCCCGCGGCCCGGCGGGAGCGAGGCGCGTTTTTCCCGCCAGCCGGAACGTTTCATGACCGTTTCGATGCACTCCCGGATGCCGCAACTGGTGACGCGGAGCGAATTCACGGTGATTGAGTCCGGTTCGACCAGGTTTCTCAGGCGCATCTCCGCCGGGTCGAGGCCGAGGTCGGCGGCGATCATATCCAGCTGTGACTCGAAAGCGAACCTCGGCTGCGGCGCCCCGTGTCCCCTCTTCGGCCCGCAGGGGGGTTTGTTCGTGTAGTACCTCGTGCTCTCGAAACGGTATCGCGGCACACTGTAGGGCAGCGTCAGGAACTGCCCGGTGTAGTACGACGTCACCACCCCGAAACTCCCGTATGCGCCGCCGTCGAGCCAGGCGTGGTACTCGACAGCGGTGATCGTGCCGTCTTTTTTCACGCCCGTCCTGAGACGCATCCGCGTGGCGTGCCGGCCGCGGTGCGAATAGAAGACCTCTTCGCGCGTGAACGTGATCTTCACCGGACGGCCCGATTTCACCGAGAGCCATGCCGCGCACAATTCGTGCGGGAGCGGTTCCGATTTCCCGCCGAATCCCCCGCCGAGGAATGGCTTGATGACCCGGATATGGCTCTCGGGCATTTCCAGGACGTGAGAAAGCGTCCGGTGCACGTAGTGGGGGGTCTGCGTCGAGGACCAGAGCGTCAGGTATCCGTCGCGGTACGATCCGCCGGTCGAAGCCGGTTCGAACGAGGCCAGCGCACAGTGCGGCTCCAGCATCGCGTGAGTGCTGCCGTCGTAGAAAAACTCGTCCTCCCGGATATGGTCCGCCCCGGCGAATCCCTCCTTCACGTCACCGAAGTCCAGCTCGACATGTTTGGCGGTGTTGTCGTCGTATTTCGTCCGTTCATGGATCTTGGGCATGTCTTTCCGCGCCGCGTCCTCCATGGTGAGGATCGCCGGAAGGATTTCATACCGGACGTCGATCGCCGCCAGCGCGTCAAGGGCCGTCTTTTCGTCAACGGCCGCCACGGCGGCCACGCCGTCACCGATGAAGCGGACACGGTCGACCGCGAGCGCGGTCTCGTCGCGGCTCGCCGGCAGGATGCCGTACTCCCGCGGGATCTCGCTCCCCACCATCACGGCGACCACGCCGGCAAGACGTTCGGCTTTCGATGTGTCGATGGAGATGATCTTCGCGTGCGCGTGCGGACTCCGAAGCATTTTACCGCGGAGCATCCTCGGCAGGACGAGGTCGTCGGTAAACTGCGCCCCGCCGGTCACCAGCTGCACGCCGTCAATTTTCGGCTGCGACCCGGCTGGAGGGGGTTTACCGGAGACCGCGTCGGTGATTTTCCCGTACCCGGTGCACCGGCAGAGATTGCCGGAAAGGGAATGGCGCACCTCGTCCGGGGCGGGATGCGGATTCTCATCGAGGAGGGCTTTCGCGCTGAGGACCATGCCGGGGGTGCAGTATCCGCACTGGAGACCGCCGTGTTCAATGAAACCGCGCTGGAGACCGTCGAGTTCTCCTCCGCGGGCAATCCCCTCGATGGTGCGGATCGAGCTTCCGTCCACCGTCGCCGCAAGCGTGATACAGGAGAGAACCGGTTTTCCGTCGACGAGCACGGTGCAGGCGCCGCACTCCCCGAGGTCGCAGCCTATTTTTAAGCCCGTCAGGCGCAGGCGGTCTCGCAGGACCGCGGCGAGGGTGTCCGTCACCGACACCCGGGCGCTGTGCCGCTCGCCGTTGACGGTGATCGCGATGTTCCGGGCGGTAGCCACGTGGGAGGGGCAGGCAGGCGTTAAGAGACGACGGATTGCGCGGCGCTCCCGGCGATCTCCATTCCGCGGCGGAGGGCCGTGAGGTTGAGGTCAAGAAATTTCGCCGGGAGGGATGCGGTCATGACCCGGGTCCATTGTTCAGCGGGGATGCCCGTATCATCCATCATGGCCCCGAGGAGGACGGTATTGGCGGCGCGGTGGTTCCCCAGCCCGAGTGCGACGGCGTGAGCATCCACGCTGCGGACGACAAAGCCCTTCTTCGAGAGGAAAGATTCGATGTCTTTCGGATAAACCACCGGGTTCGCGTCGATCGCCGCCGGGATCCGTTCCTCGGTGTTCAGGACGATGAGGCCGCCCGGCCGCACGTAATGGGCCCACCGGAGGCCCTCGAGTTTTTCGAGCGCGACGAGGATGTCCGCTTCGCCGGCCGGGATGAGGGGGGAATAGATCCTCGGCCCGAACCGCACGTGGCTCACCACGCTGCCGCCCCGCTGGGCCGCGCCGTGGACTTCTGTTTTCTTCACGTCGAACCCGGCGTGCATCGCCGTGCGGGCGACGAGCTCCGAGATGAGCAGCACGCCCTGCCCCCCGACGCCCGAAAATAAAATGTTCATTCCCTGTTTCCTGTTCAGAGCTTCCCTCCTTTTCCCCTCAGGCATGAGCCGTCACCGGCACGATGGCATCAAAATGACAGAGTTTCGCGCAGAGGTCGCACCCGATGCATCTTTCGCGCGATATCGACGGCACCGGCGACGAACCGTCGATGGCGGGGCAGCCGATTTTCAGGCACAGGTCGCACTCCTCGCAGAGCTCGCCGATCACCTCATAGGGGAGGTGCGTTTTGGCCTTCTCCTCCTCCAGCAGGACGCACGCCCGGCGGGAGATGACGACCGACGGCTCCCCGGAAGCCATGGACTCCTTCAGCGCCGTTTCCGTCGCGGCGAGGTCGTAGGGGTCCACGACGCGGACGTCGCGAATCCCGATCGCCCGGAGGAGTTGTTCGTAGTCGATCGCGAATGTTTTCTCTTCCCTGATCGTCTTCCCCATCCCCGGGTGCTGCTGGTGCCCCGTCATGCCGGTGGTGGCGTTATCCATCAGCACGACCGTGGTGATCCCCCTGTTGAACACGATATCGATCATCGGCGCGATCCCGCTGTGGAGGAACGTGGAATCGCCGATCACGGCCACGAGTTTCTTCCCCATCGTGTCGCGGTGCACCTTTTCCATGCCGAAGGCGTTGGCGATGCCCGCGCCCATGCAGAAAGTGGTGTCGATCGCGCTGAACGGGGGAAGAGCCCCGAGCGTGTAACAGCCGATATCCCCCGTGACCGTCGCCTTGAGCTTGTGCAGGGCGAAATACACACCGCTGTGCGGGCAACCCGGGCAGAGGACCGGCGGCCTGACCGGAACGCCGATCTCCCCGTCGAAGGACGCCGGCGGGTGTTCGCCGAGGAATGAGCCCCGCACGGCGTCGGGGGAGAGTTCGAACACCGAAGGGAGCTTATCCTTGCCGATGATCCTCAGCCCGGCGTGGCGGCCTGTCACGCCGAAGATGCTCAGGTGCTCTTCGATGAACGGTTCGAGCTCCTCCACGACGTAGAGTGTTTTCACGCCGGCGCAGAAATCCTCGATCATCCTCCGGGGGAAGGGGTAGATCATCCCGAGTTTGAGCACCGATGCGTCCGGGAACGCCTCGCGGGCATACTGGTAGCTGATCCCGCTCGTGATGACGCCGGTCTCCGGCGTCCCCCGTTCGACCCTGTTGTCGGCGAAGGATTCGGCGAAGAGCCCGAGTTTTTTGAGCCGCTCGTCGATGTTTTTACGGAGGTGTTTTCCGTAGATCGGCACCACGTGTTTGGCAGGATCCGATTTGTAATTCTTCGGCGGGTGTTTCACCTGCTCGTCGGTCGTGACGATCGACTTGGAATGTGAGGTGCGGGTCGTCGTCCTCAGGAACACCGGCGTGTCGAACTCCTCGCTGATGTCGAAGGCAAGCTTCGTGAAACGGCGGGCCTCCTCGCTGTCCGCCGGTTCGAGCATCGGGATTTTCCCGAATTTGGCGAAATACCTGTTGTCCTGTTCGTTCTGCGAGGAATGCATCCCCGGATCATCGGCGGTGATGACCACGAAACCGCCGTGCACGCCGCTGAAGGGGGTGACCATGAGGGAATCCAGGGCGACGTTGACGCCCACATGTTTCATCGCCACGAGCGAGCGCGCGCCGGCCAGGGACGCGCCGTATGCCACGTCGAAGGCCACCTTTTCGTTGGTCGACCATTCCACGTCAACGTCCGGATACCGCGCGAGGTTTTCGATGATCTCCGTGCTCGGCGTACCGGGATAGCCCGCGGCCACGTGGATGCCCGCTTCCCAGGCGCCTCTGGCGATCGCCTCGTTGCCGGAAAAGAACTGTCGTCCGTTGCCTGATGCCATCAATACGCTCCTTTGCGGATGAGATCGCGGGCGATCACCAGATGCTGGATCTCGTTCGTTCCCTCGAATATTTTATTGACCCTGGCGTCACGGTAGAGGCGCTCGATCGGATATTCGCGCATATAGCCGGCGCCGCCGTACACCTGCATGGCCCGGTCGGCCGTGGCGCAGACCGCTTCGGTCGCCGCGAGTTTGCAGATGGCCGATTCGCGCGAGAAGGGCAGCCCTCTGTCCACCATCCACGCGGTGCGGTACACGATGCTTTCAGTCTGATAGATATCGGCGGCCATTTCCGCCAGCATGAACTGCACGGCCTGCTGCTCGGCGATCGGCTTGCCGAACTGCACCCGCCCG
>DATEDB010000240.1:0-5472 GCA_035286625.1 Bacteroidota bacterium | reverse complement strand
ACGATCGACATGCCGATCCCGCTCCCGCAGACCAGGATCCCCAGTTCGGCCTTTCCGCCGGAGACGGCCTGAGCGACTGTGTGCGCGTAATCGGGGTAATCGGTGGAGTCGGGGGAGGACGTCCCGCAATCGATCACCCGGAGGCCCTTCGCCCTGAGGAGTTCGACGATTTTTTGCTTGTATTCGAATCCCGCGTGATCAGCGCCTGCGGCGATCGTGTGAATACGGCCGGTCACTCCTCCACCGGACGCTGGAACCAGAGCTCTGCAATGTCCATGGAAGCGGATATACGGAAAATTTTATCCTCCTGCAAAAGGTTGTCGGTTGAGCCCCGCAACGAAAAACTCGCCGCGAACGAGAGCCGCGTCTCGTTGAGTATCGGGAAGGAGATCCCGGCGGTAATCCCGTTTTCGCGTATGGGAGTGTTATTCACCTCCAGGCAGCCGCTCTCATGGAAGAGCCCGAACGCATAGGTGACCCTGCGGGAGCTGGAGAGGTTCGGGTCGGCGCTTCGCGAGATCCGGGCACCGGCGGAGAGCCTGACACTGTTGCGCAGGCGTACGCCGGCGGGGGTTTCGAAACCCGTGCGGCCCCATTCCTGGTAACGTGCGTCCAGGGCCAGGAGGAGGTTGGGCGAATTGTAACTGAGACCGCTGCCGAACGAAAACGGCAGCCTGAAACTTCTCTCCCCTTCACTGATCGAATCGGGGGGACTCGGGGAGGGGGTGGCCCCGTACCTGTACACCCGTTCGGTTTCCGACGTGGGGTAGGTCGCCGGAGAGAACGTCAGCCCCAGGGCGAGCGACCGGTCTTCGGCCATCCCCAGAACCGCGCCCAGGCCGTCGAGCAAAACCCCCACGGTGGAACCGAACCCCGACACGTTTTCGGACCTGACGAGGCTCGCACCGCTGTAAGACGACGTCCCGAAGGCTTGCGTCATGGAGTAGCTGAGGGTTCCGAACAGGTATTCGAACCTCGCGGCGGCGTGAAACCCCGTCGTGATGGTGGCCGAGAACCCCGCGAACGCCCTGGAGATTCCGCCGTTGCCCCTGTAGGTCATTGTATAGTCCAGGCCGGACCGTGTTTCGGGAACCACGATGTTGTAATTGACCCGGCTGTACGGGATCAGGCCCGACGCGAAGGTGATCCCGTTGTCCGGAGAGATGGGAATGGCGAACGTGAGGCCGTCGAACCTTGTCGCGGCGAGGTAGACCGATGAGGAGCCGTCGGTGGTCGAAAATCCCTCATAGACCGCACCGGCCGAAAAGCGGACCTTTCCGATGCCCGCCCAGGCGGCGGGGTTCATATCGTTCACCGACCCGATCGGGGAGACCGCGAGCCCTGTCCCGCCGAGACCGTAGAGCTCGGGGGATGTGGTACGACTGAGATCCCCGATGCCGAACCTGGAATACACCGAACCGCCGCTTCCCGCCTCGACCCGGGCCGTGATGAGCAGGATCCCGATCGCAAACAGGAGGAGGGTGCGCGTCCCCGTCGTAGCCCTGTGCCGGATGATCATATCAGGGGAACCTCGAATAGGTGATCCGGATCCGGGGCTTCAGCGAATCGACCGAGGCCGCGCCGTACACCCCGATCCGGTCGAGAGTCGTGAGTTCGCCCAGCGGCCTCAGGAGGATGCCGAAATTCGGCTCCCTGGTGGCCCAGAGCTGGACATAGGTTTTCAGTTCGCCGCGGTAGAGCCTGACCCCGTTCTCGGTCACCGGGTAGCAAAGACCCGACAGGACGATCGAATCGATCGGATAGGCCCGGTCCTGTATAAATGACACGGTGAGAGTGTCCCGTGAAGCCCGCGAGGCGGCCGCGACAGCGGTATCGGCCGTGATCTCGAAAGATGCCTGGGCTATGCTCGCTCCGGTGGGGAGCGACAGCGAATCGAACATGATCCGAGACCGGTAGGCGATTCCCGACTGGAGGAGGATCGTACCGGGGATCACCGGGGCGGTTCCGTCGGCGACGAAAACCCCGCTGACGGCGTTACGCCTGAGGGTGGCCGTGCTGGTGTCTGTGACCATGACTTCCAGGACGGGTTGAATGCTGTCCGCGGCCGTCAGATGGCTGCCGAAGCCGAAGACAGACGCCGAACCCGGCGCGGGGATCATCATGAGCGAACCGGTGCCGGCGACGAGCCACCTGCGGAGCAGGCTGGTGTCGATCCTCACGCGCACCATCGTATCGGCGGAGGTCACGGTGCCGGAAAACGATCCGGCCGGCGTCGGGTCGAACGAGTCGGTCAGGCTGTCCCAGAGGAACGTCAGGCTGCTCCAGGCGGCGGTCATCTCGTGCACGTCGAACTCGACCGCGCCGCCGCCCTCGGGCAGCCGGTAGGTCACACGAAGTTTCAGTATGCCTGAATCGATTCTCGCCAGGGTATCGAAAGCGGGGAAGGAAAACCTGAGAAGCGACCTGGCCTCGTACTCCGGGGTTTTCCCGACGAGGAGGGTCGTCTGGTTACCCCTGACGCGCTCGAGAAAACCGGTATCGGCCGTGGCGGTTGTGGTGCGCGTCTCTATTATAAGGGAGTCCGGCAGAATGGCCGCGCCGGAGGAGTTCGGGTCGCCGGAACAGCCTGCCGCGAACGGAAGGGAGAGGATGGTAAGTACCGCGACGACGGAGAAGGGGATTCTGGTCATGCCTTCCCGTCCAGGTCACGTGAGACGAAATTCATGGCGTCATACAGATCATCGGCCACAAAGTCCAGGGGGATGCCGTCGCGCTCGCAGAGTTCCCGTTCGGCGCTGCCGTAGCCGGTCAGCACGAGGATGGCATGGGCGCCCGCGTTCTTCGCCATCTCGACGTCCACGGTCCTGTCGCCGATGACATACGATTTGGCGGGATCCACCCGGAATTCGTCGACAGCCCTGCGGATCATGCCGGTGCCGGGTTTGCGGCAATCGCATTCCCCCCGGTATTCGACCGGTCCTTCCGTGGGATGGTGGGGGCAGTAGTAGATGCGGTCGACGGTGGCGCGCTGTTCGGCGAGCTTTTCGATCAGGACCCGGTGGATTTCCGCGAGATCATTTTCGGTGAGAAGTCCGCGCGCGACGCCCGATTGATTGGTGAGGATGAAAACCCGAAGTCCCAGGTCATTGGCCATCCTTATGGCGTCTGCCGAGCGGGGGATCAGATGGAGGTCCCGGGGAGAGGCGAGAAAATCGATTTCCTCATTGACCGTGCCGTCACGGTCGAGAAATACCGCAATGTGTCCCATCAGCCATTCTTGACGAGCGTAGCGTAGATATCCATGAACTGGTGGGCGAGAATTTCCAGACCGTTGCCGCGGGTGTAGTCGGTATTGAGCGTGATGATGGAATTTTTCCTGTCCTGGAAGAGCTGCTCCATGTCGTTCTGGTTCGAATGCCTGATGCCCTTCTCCGCCCTGGCCCCGAGGGTCGTCACCACGTCGGCGCACGCGAGTCCCGCCTTGAGGAAGTTCAGGCGCCCCGCTGAAGCGCTATCCTGGGGGAAGAGTTCCAGGGGGAGTCCGCTTTTCTCGTAGGCGCTTTTCGGAAACGTCCCGTGGGACGCCAGGTTATAAACCGTGAAAACGGTTTTAACGTTCCGGAAAAAGGGATCGTTCTTATAGATGGTCTTGAGGTAGGCCGGTATCAGGCCGGTCTGCCAGTCGTTGCAGTGGATGACCTCGGGCTGCCACCTGAGTTTCTTGAGGATTTCAAGGACGCCGCGGCAGAAGAAGATGAACCGCTCGTCGTTGTCCGCGAAGTATTTTTTCGTCTCCGGGTGCGCGTAGAGGCCCTCCCTATTGAAATACCGGTCGTTGGCCAGGAAGTACACGAGGACTTTCTGCGTTTCACCGTTGAGGTACGATGAGCGTACCTGGGCGAGTTCGGTGGTTCCGGCGACCGGCACGCCGATGTCTTTCATCCGGAGGAGGTTGTGGATCTGGAAGCGCCTGCCGTTGATACAGCTGTAGCCGGGGAGCACCACCCTGACGTCGTGGCCCGAATTCTTGATCGTCTTCGGGATGTTGCCCGCGAGGTCGGCAAGGCTGCCGGTCCGGATGAACGGATCGGCCTCGCTTGCGACAAAGAGGACGCCAAGGTTTTTGGTCATGGTCGGAAAGAACTGGAGAAAATAGACCGAATTGTGAAACAATTTATGCATTTTCGGAATGAAAATCAACAACTGTCTTGACAATATCTCATGCTTTATCTATATTAAACAGGTTATTGTACTCATTTCTTCACGCGGAGTAGGAAACATACGTTTTTGTTAAAGGTTTAAGAGAGCATCAATAACGGATGCCGGTCTATCCGGGCCGTTTTGATTATCAGTTCACAGAGAAAACCTTTGACGAAAACGGCTGTTCACGCTCCGGAAGTGAATATGCCGAATGTCGGGTTTTCCCGTCATTCGGTTTTTTTTGCGCACATGCTGCCACATCGGGGAATATACTTTATCATAGCCTGCATTGCCTGGGGGTTGACCGGCCGGTCGAGCGCCGTCTCTCTCCCCGCGGCGGGTCGCACCGCCGGCGGCGATATCCGGGTCCTTTCCTCCGACGGGTCCTCCACGGTGGTCGAATTCGTGCCATCGTATCTGCCGGCGGCGAAACAGAATATACGGTCCGGTGAATTCCTCCGGATGGATTTCGGGAACAGCGAAAGCCCGGACCGACTCATCCCCGGAACTCCCGATCTGCCGGTGCGCTCAATACCCCTCCGTCTCGGGTCCCTGTCCAACACCGTGGAGATCCTGGAAGCCTCGTACACGGACACGGTGAATATCACTCCCCCGCCGGTGCCCGGAGTAATGGATGTAGATGGCATGCCCGAACCGTCGTACGTCCCGGACGCGGCCGCGTATGGCAGGGCCGGGTTCGTCCCGGCGAATCCCGTCTCACTTGAAAATGTCGGGGAATCCCGCGGGGCCGTGTTCGGAAACCTCGTCGTCACCCCGGTCCTGTTCGACGCGGCGTCCAGGACTCTCCGAAAATACACCCGGATCGTTGTGAGGGTGAGGGCGACGGGAAGCCTGGCCGGGTCCGGTCCGGCAGACCGGTTGACGGGCGGCATCGGCGTCAACGACCGACTGGGGGTCGCCGTCGCGCCGGCCCGGAGGCCTGCCTCCCGCATTCGCCGAGCCGGCGGCGGGCCCGCCTCGAGCGTGCTGGGCGAAGGTCCATGGCTCAAACTTTCGATCTCCGAAGGAGGCATGGTTCGGCTCACGGGCCAGTACCTCCGTGACGCCGGGGTGCCATCCGGTGTGGATCCGCGGACGATCCGCGTCTTCGGCAACGGGGGCGGGGAGCTTCCTGTCGATCCGCTCGCGGCAGTGGCCGACGACCTGACCGAGGTGAGCCGGCTGGTGAATGACGCCGGCACTCCCGGCAGTCTCGACGGGGCCGACGAGGTGATATTCTACGCGGAAGCCTCGCGAGGCTGGACATACGTTCCGGCGACGCGCAAGATGTCCCACTTCGTCAACCGGTAC
>DATEDB010000239.1:0-2650 GCA_035286625.1 Bacteroidota bacterium | reverse complement strand
GGTGAGGAACAGGTCGGCGGCGCGAGCGGGCGCGGGGGCGATCGCGGCGGCGCCGGCGAACAGGGCGAGGGCAGCGAGGATGAACCCCAGAACCGGGACGTTCCTAAAACTCCCCCAAAAGAGGGACACTCTTGGTTTCGTTCTCCTGCGGCATTTCCCATCGAGCAAAGGGTGTCCCGGTTCTGTGGGAGTTTTAGGAACGTCCCGGTTCTGGGGTGGGGGCAGGCTACCGCCCATGCGGCCTCCGGAAATGTCGGAAACCGTTGTGGATACGGCGTACTTCTGTAGGATGCGATACAATGTTTCCATTAACAAGACGAAACGGTGAATAACCTTTACATTGTACACATACACTCTCCCTGCGCCCTGAAGCGCGGGAAGCATCGAAAACTTACCGTTCCAGCGAATCCTTCTCAATAGTGAGCTTGTAGCTGGAGACGGCGTCGAGGAGCAGGACCACGCGCTCGCGGTCGGGCAACTCTTCCACGAAGATCGCGTCGAGGCCGGCGAAGGGACCCTCCCCGATCTTTACGCGCTGGCCCGGGGACAGGGTGACCTTTTTCGGCTCCAGTTTGACGATCCCCTCCTCGTTCATCCGCGCGCGGACGGCGTCGATGATCTCCTCCCCCACTTCATGCGGCTCGAGGCCGAAGCAGATGACGCGGGCGACGCCGTGGGTGTATTTGATCGTTTTCAACTCGTCGCCGTCGAACCGGACGAAGAGGTAGGTCGGGAAGAGCGGTCGCATTTCGAAGAGGCCGCGGTGGCGCTTCGATTTCCTGCTGATTTTCGGGAAGAGGACTTCGTAGCCGGCGCCGGTCAGGCGCTTGTGAACCCGAGTTTCATTCAGCGCTTTCGTCTTGACCAGGTACCACTTCGGGTCCAAGCACAGCCCTCCCGTGGACATCGCCGTGTGGGACACCCGCACGCGCTCGGGATGCACGCCTCATTGGTATGGGGCATACGCCGGATTATGGGTGAACCATATCAAAACCGGTAAATCAGGGCAAGGGGAGGGTCAGGCGGGGGGTCAGGCCATCTCCAGGCGGATCGTCTCAGGGTCCGCATTCGGGAAACGCTTCTTCACATCGAGGATCTCGATGCCGACCACCTGGCTTCGATCATTGAAGTCGAGGACGATCCCGGCCGAGACCTCCTGGGAATCGATGACCGGGGCGTCATCCAGCCGCAGGTAAAGGGCATCGGCTTTCTCGTCGAAATGAAGCCTCATGATATCCCCTTCCAGGCGCCAGAAGTCAGGCGGACTTGGCGATGACGGGGCGGATGAGACGGGACTTGGGGGGACGCAACCCCTTTATCTTCACGAAGAGGATGGGCTCATCTTTGCCCCGGTGAAGCTCGGCGATTTTCCGGGCCCACTTGTTGAACGCATCCTCCCCTTCCAGTTGGAGGACTATAGTGGCCCCCAGCGGAATCCTCTCCGCAAAATCCGGATGTTCCATGACGTAACGATCAAACTCGTACCCGAGAACGGAATTCAACCGTTCAAATTTCGTCATGGCCAATTCCCCCGGAGAAACCGTTGAAGATACATTTCCCATCGGTCCCTGATGTCCTTGTCCGCAAATACGAGTGCATCCTTGAACGACATTTTCAACGGGACTTTTCGCGACTCCCCGTTCCGGCGAAAAACATCCTTATGTGGAAACCCATGGGAACCGTCATATCGTACAATCGGATTCCACTTGGCATCATGCCACACCTCGAGCTGAACGGTAAACCCCAAGACCTTGCCCCGATCCGATTCATGGGCATGCCTTTTCCAGACATTTTCCGACAGACGCCGAATGTATTGGACTTGGCGCGGCACTTGGTCGTTCCGTCGGACACTATGCTGCCGAGAATGGCAGCGCGAGCAATTTTGCGGGACCTTCGAGTTGAGGGACCTGGTCGAACCCGGCGCGGTAGAGAGCGGTCCCGGTGGCCGAGACGAGGGCGCGACAGGTGAGGTCACGGCCGCCGTTGGCGAGAGCGCGGCAAAGATAGTACGTGTGAGCCCCATGGTAGCCGCCGTCGATCCAGGCATCGGCCGAGGTCTGGTCGTCCCGGCAGGCGGCGATCAGCACGGCGTTGGTGCGGGTCACGCTGACGCCGAACCGGCGGCCGGGGAGGCGCGGGCGCGGCTTCGCCGGATGCGGCGCTTCCGGGTGCGGGAGGAAGCGGCGCCGGTCGGGCGCGTCGGACGGGGGGATGCCGCATGGGCGAACGAAGTCGCGCAGGCCGGTGCCGGAGTGGCAGCAGTCGAGGATGACGGTGAGGAGGGCCCCCCGCGGGACGTCGGCGCAGGCGGCGGCGAGGTCGTCGTCGGTGAGGGGGTGATCCCAGTCGAGGTCGTACGGGCAGAGGATCTCGTCGAGCCGGTCGGCCGTCTCGTCGCCGTTCCGGTCGGGCACCTGGGAGCCGTGGCCGGAGTAGTGGAATACGAGGGAGTCGCCGGGAGAGGCCCCCGCGGTGAGCCAGGCAAGACCGTCGAGGATCGCCTTCGTGGTGGCGCGGGCGTCGGTGAGGATGCGCAGGTTCCGGTCACCGGCGAAGCCGTACCGGCCTTTCAACGTGTCGGCCATCTGGCGGACGTCGTTCACACACCCTTTCAGCTCGTTGCCCGGATCCGGATACCGGTTGATGCCGA
>DATEDB010000238.1:0-6961 GCA_035286625.1 Bacteroidota bacterium | reverse complement strand
TAGAAGATCTGGAGCCAGAACCCTCGGGAGAAACGCCGGCTGAATTCGAAACGCGCATCCCTGAACCCGTTGTCGAAGTGGTAATAGCGTGTCGATCCCCTGAAGAGCCATCCCCCCGGGGTCCGGATCCCGAGCGAGGCGAGCGTGTAGGCTTCTATTCTGAGAGCCGATCCCGAAATCTGATCCCAGATGCGGCGGTGCGTGATACGGGGTGAGAAGATGCCGAGCTGACCGCCGAACGACGCCTGCACCGAACGCCGGCGACCCGACGTCAGAAGGGTCTGCCTTCCCGAGAGATCGATGCTGAGGCGCCTGGAGCCCGGGCGGAGCGGTAAGCTGAAGGAGACGACGGCCTCATTCCGAAAACTCCCGCGGTTATAGAATGAATTGCGGGCGAACCAGGTATAGCGCACCGAAGCGCTCGCCGATGACGGCCAGCTTACAGACAACAGACCGCGGGAGTACGCCGACGGGGCGATGACGAAATCCCCGGTGAGAATGTCGGTCAGCCGGGAGGTGGCGGTCAGCATCGGGTGGTATTTCCGGTCGGTTTTTTGGTAATATTCGATGCCGCCGCCGAGTGTGAGCCTTGAATTGACGCCCCACTGCAGAATAGCGTCCCCGAACCCCTCGTCCATTTTCTGGCGGAACACGCCGCCGGCCAGGCTGTACTGAACTTCCCCCGGAGGAATCATCGTCGCGGGAACGACGATGCGGTACTGTGTCGACCGTTCAAGCCCGAATGCGTCGTATGACCGGACGTTGTACTGTGACACGCCGTACGAAATGATCGAGGGGAATGAATACTCGTTGGTGACGCCGCGGGCTTCCTGGTAATCGACGAGCGCGCCCCCGTAGTAGAGGTCGGCGACACCGCCTTCGGGGAGGGGCCCGGTGATATTGTCTGAAGTGAAATAGTACCGCCGGGGTGCCGGCCGGTTGGTGATTTCGGCCCCGAACACCGACGACGGCACGAGTCCGGTCGTCAGGATGTCCCCCAGGTAAATCTGCCGCACATAGGAATTATCGAGGAACGCGTACCGCAGACGGCTCAGGACGTTGTTCTGCGTGATAGGCCGTCCGACGGTGCCGAAGAGCCGGGTTTCCATGTCCCCGCCGAGGAGGTGGTTGCCGACATTAAGAGAGTACGACCTGCGCGGCGGACCGAACTGCGTCAACTGCGAGCTGAACGAATATCCGATCCTCCCGAACCCGAATGGGATGAAGCGTCTGTCGATCGACAACTCGGGCTGTGGAAGCTCTCCGACGGAACGGCGCCGTCTTCGCGCCAGCTCCCTGTCCCGCGCCTGGAACACCGGGAGGCGGTCCTTCGTTTTGACGGTGACCTCCAGGCGGCGGGGGTTGTACCGGAGATCGATATCGAATACCCTGCTGAAGACCGACTCCGAGAGGAACATCTCATTCTCCAAAAATTCGATGTCATCGGCCGAGAGGGCGACCGAACGATCCGCCGTCGTCGCAACGAGTCCGGAGGCGTCGATGGTGTACGGGTTGTCGCCGCGGAGGAACGCGCCTTCCGCCTTCCCCGTGACGGGGTCGTACGATACGGGGATTTTCAGGAAATCGAAGAGGGCGCGCAGCGGGATGTAGGCCCGGTCGCCGCGCACCATGATCTGGAGATCCGTGGTGAGGCCTCCCTTCAGCGTGACCCCGACCGGGACCATTGCGGTGGAATCGGAGGCGACGCCGGTCTGCGCAATTACCCCGGCGCTGGAGGACAACACCAGGACGATCAATAAGATTTTTCGCGGGAGCGATACCATCATTGCTATTCCGCCCGCAGGGTTATGGAATTGTCAGCTGGTACGTGAACCGCACGGGTTCCGCCTTCACCCGGTACCTGGGGGGAACCCCGGGTCGCGCATTGTCCACGTTAACCTCAAGAACGTACGACCCCGGCGGAACACTTGTCACGTCCATGGTGATCGGATAAACCAGGTCCCGGAAGATCGCAATATGCTGATCGAACGTCGTCATGACCCTCCCGTTCTCCTCCCTCAGGAAAAAATGCATGGATCCCCAGAATGAGGCGTTCCCGAGACGCGAGAGATCGATTCCCATCTTCAATTTTCCGCCGTCCACCGAGGAGGCGATACCGCGTATCCGTACCCCGGAGCTGACAGGGCCGGTTCTCACCTGGAGGGGCACGTTCACTTCGGAAATAAATTGCATCCGCATGCTGAGGTTACCGCCCGGAGTCTGCGGCGGCCTGGCCGTGCGGTTCATCGAGCTGAAAACCACTCTCGCCCAGTATTCACCCGGAGCCTGGCCAACCGGCATCTGCGTCATCACCCGGACGACCTGTGATTCACGTCCTTCGAGGACGAATCGCTGGGGATACGCGGTGAGCCATGGGACTGCGTTCTGCCCCCCTGTAGTGGTGGAATCCATATAATGGATGTAAAATTTCCCGCTGTCGTCGACGAGGGGATAGCCATACCTGAAACTCACCCAGATCTCCTGGCGGGTCTCGGTGGGGTTTGAAATCGTGACCGCAACCGACCTGTTGGGGGAGTCGATGAACAGTATCTGGGGGAAAACCCCGACCGAAGCGTCGATTCGCGACCATGTCAGAGCCGTGATGGCGAGAAGGATGAGGAATCGGGGAGTAATCGTGGACTTCATGAGGTCAATGGGAGATTGCGAAATATCGTGGCTGCATTAATATAACAAGTTTTTTTTGAATAATCTATTGGATTTTTATCAAACAACGACGTTTTTGACATAATTGCGAATTGTCAGGGGAAGGAAACAAGAAAAAGGAGTAAGCATGGATGCGTTTGATGGACATCTCCTCCCGGTGTCCTGAATATCATGCAAAAAGGTACCGCGGTCCGTGAAGACCGTCGGTACCCTCTTGCATGTGAAACAGATTTCAGCCCAGCGCAGGACTTACTGGATGTAGGTCGCTGAACCGATGATCTGGGCGGTATAGCCGCCGGGGAACGCAGTCACGGGAACCGTCACGGTCGCACCGAAGAACACGCCACTGGCCGCACCGCCGCCGATCGAAAGCGACACCGCGTTGCCGACCACCGGACCCGCCTGAATGAACGCCACGCCGGGATCGATGTCATAATTCCAGCCGTAGGTCCAGTTGCTCAGGGGCAGGGTGCCGTTTTCGTCGTCAGAGACAAACGCCGCGGGAAGAACCAGCGAAATCAGAACATCGCTGCCCGCGTTGCCATCGACTTCGAAGCCGGGCGAACCGACCTGGTTGCCGGGGCCTTCGCCGGGTCCCGGGGGCTCTTTGAATCCGCCGGGCGTAACCACGTATGAATTTCCGGGCGAGAAGAGGCCCCAGTCTTCGTCAATGTTGACGAGAATCAGTTCGTTCTCGACTTCGGCAGTGACGAGTGCCTCGGCTTCGCTCTGGGCCCATGCGGCGCTCAGACCGACAACCAACAGCAAGGCAAGTACAAACATGAAACGTTTCATGTTAACTCCTTAATTGAATGTTTGTGAATTGGTGGATTAGAGAAGTTGTTAGGTTTACATTACAGCGTTGCATTCTCCGTAATAATTACATCCTGTGCCGCTTACGAATATCCCCGGGTCAAGACCGTTCTCCGTCAGCCCGCCCCGGCCCTTCGGCCGGGAGGGTTGACAGAAACAATCCTGCTTACTTCATGAGGATCATCTTTTTGATATCCTGGAACTGGTTGTCGTTGACGACGATCCGGTAGTAATAGATGCCGGTCGCCAGTTTCGCACCGTCGAGCTCGATCCAGTTTTCGCCTGCGGTGAACTCCTCGCGGTCCGCCAGTGTCGCCACTTCCTGTCCCAGCATGTTGTAGACCTTCAGCGACACGACCGCATCTTCCGGAATCGTGAACTCGATGGTGGTTGTCGGGTTGAACGGGTTCGGATAGTTCTGCGACAGACCGAACGCCTGCGGCACGTCATACAGTGAGCTGTAATCGGCCGGTGCGACCGGTGCAAAGGTGGCCCCCGAACCGAGGAAGATGTCCGAAAGGACGACCGGCTTCACGCCCGTGGCCACCGTGCCCTCCGCCTTGCCCGGTGACGGGCCGGCAAACGACACCGTGTCGAACGGTCCGGAGAACTCATCGTTCAGAGTCTCCAGGAAGTCCGCCATGTCCTGGTACGACCACCCGCCGGGCAGACCGCCCCAGCATGAGAGCGCCGAGTCGCCGTAGAGCGCGATACCGCTCACCGTCTTGGTGTCGAACGGATGTCCCGGGTTGGTGTAGATCAGCTCGCCGAAGCCCTGCGACGGTGTCTTGTCCTTCGCGCTGATGGCGATGTTGAACTTCAGGGCCAGCATCTCGGCCAGCAGCTTGTTCCCGTACGTGGGCGAGCCCTTGTACCGGACGTACTTCAGCGGATCGATCGATTTCAGGACCTTGATATTTTCCTTGCTCTTGATCGTATCGAGGCACTGTCCCGGCCCGTCGGTCATCAGGAACACCGTCGGCTTCTTCAGTTTCCAGAGCGTCTTGGCGACGTCCTTCCACTTCGGAACGCTGACCGAACGGAAGATGGGTTTCCCCTTGGCATTGGAGCCGACCTGGCTGGTCAGGCCCACACCGAGGTTGACGCCCTGCAGGTACAGCTCGTCGCCGATGTTATTGATGTTCGGAAACGGCATCCGCATGATCTGGTAATCGGTGGCCCAGGCGGCTTTCGTTCCCTTGTCGTCGAAGTAGTACTTGCCCTTCACGGCCTTCCCCTTATTGCCGTTGGCCACGATCTGGACCATCTGTCCGGAATCGAGGGGGGGAGCGAAGTTGAAGGTGTATTTCTTCAGACCGGAGAAGTTGATCGGCACGTGGCCGTTCCCGGGGAAGGACATCGTCGCATCGTTGAGGATCATCGAGAATTCGATGTACAGGAGGCTCGCGCCCGCCGCCGGCGCGATCAGGGTGATCTGGAAATCATTCGAGATCGGTTTGCGTTTCTGGTACTTGCCCAGCTTGCCCTTCGAATCCTGCGACAGCGCGATCGAATCGGGCGGGAAGGTACGCATCATCGAGCCGTCGCCGACCACGATGTCCACGAACCCGCCGCCGAGGCCATCGAGCGGCGCCGGCAGCGCGTATGATGTCTGTGCGTCCATGTTGACCGGGGCGAAGAGAACCCCGCCCAGGGCGTCGGTGAGATAGAACCCGCCGCCGCCGATCGCGCCGAGCCCCGATGGCCACGACATCGTGATGCCGCTCCCCTCGCCGCTCCTGCGGAAGCTCAGCCGATAGACGTTCTTCTGGCCGTCCGAGACCAGCTGCCTCACGTCCACGCCGACTCCCTGCCCGTAGGACGGGCCTGCGGGCGGAGAGATCACGCGCACGTCTGCCGCCTGTTCGGAACCCGCCGGGGGAACCGGGGGAAGCTCAGCCTCGACCAGTGTCGGGTTGATGCTGTCGCCGATGCCGTTCGTCGCCGCCGTGTACTTACCGATATAGACTGAATCTGTCCATCCCGACCCGTCTTCAGCCCAGATCTTGATGCTGAAGTTGGTCTGGCTCCATGCTGACGCGACCCCGATGATAACAAGGCACGCGATCACCATCAGGAGCGAAAAACCTCTAGATATCTTCATAGCTACCTCGCTAATGATGTGGATTATTTATAGTGGAAGAATGTTCCGTATAAAATTCTAAGGGAAGAAAATTCCGGGGCATCCGCAATACGGCGGATACCCCGGAAAGCGTACTTTATTTCATCAGCATGATCTTCTGCGACGCGTTGAACTCTTCGGAGCTCACGCGCAGGAAGTACATCCCCGTCGGGACGACCATGCCGCTGGCGTCACGGGCGTTCCATTCGAGGTTGTACGTTCCGGCGGCATGGGTTCCGCTCATCAGCGAGGCGATCTTCCGACCGAGAACGTCGAACACTGCAACTTCCACTTCCGTCGTCTTCGGCAGATCCACCGAGAAGCGGGTCACCGGGTTGAACGGGTTGGGATAGTTACGGCCGAGCGCATACTTCGCCGGAACATCGACGCCCTCGGAAAGCTTCACAACGACGCTTTTCACGCTGGCGTTTTTGATCACGTAATATCCCGAGCCTTCCATGACCTGATGGATGGATTTTCCGTCGACGACGTCGCTCAGGACCATATTCCGGCTGCCCTTCACCGGCGCGTTCATTTCCCAGCGGACCGCAACGGGATAGGCCGCGCTCCGGATGGTGATCGGGTATTCGTACGACCTGCCGGCCTCATCCACCGCGGGATAGCTTTCAACCATCCTCTGTGAAGTGAAGCGGACGTCATACGCGCCTTCGGGAGGCGCGGGCGGCAGTTCGAAGAGACTGGGTTCATTGCGAACCAGGCCCTCTTCACCGAGATAGAGGGTCTGCGACCGCCCGTACGCATCTGTGAGGGTGATCCTGTTCAGCTCCGCGAGGTTGGTTTCGCCGATCACGGTCGGGGCGGCCTTCGGGGCGGCCGCGCTGCCTGTGAGGGTCAGCGTTCCGGCGCCGGAGACTTTCACCCAGAAACCTTTTCCGGGATTGATGCTCCCCGCGACGGTGTACCCGGCGGTGCCGTATCCGAAGTAGGAGGAGGTCACCGCAGTGAGGTTGGGGACGATCGAACCGACGGGAACCGGGGTCGAGGGACCGCCGATCATGTTCCATTTGTCCGCGACCGACACGACGAGCGAATGCGTGAAGGTTGAGGGCGAATTGCCCGCCGAACCGTCACCCGTGAACTTCATCCATACACCGACGCCTTTCTCCAGCGGATCCATGGAAACGTAACCCGCCGCGTACCTGTAGGCCGCGGAGGTCGCGCTCGGGAAGAGCTGGGCCTTGGCGTAGTTGGCATCGTTCGGGTTCAGCGAGACGGCGACCATGTTCCAGCCGTCGTTCACCGGCGAGGCGATCTTCGGATAGAACCGGATGCACGAGCCGTCGAGAGGACGCGTTTCGATCGGGTAGCCGTTCTGGTTTGCGAAGATATAACCGGGTACCG
>DATEDB010000237.1:0-5608 GCA_035286625.1 Bacteroidota bacterium | reverse complement strand
GTGGTCTGGTACGCTCCCGCATAGGCGTAGGCGGACGTGGTCGCACTCGGGAAGACGGCGAGAGTTGAAAAATCCGGAGGGGTCACGGGAACGGAGACAAGGTTCCATCCGGTGTTCACTCCCATCAGGTTGGCCGACCCATTTCCCGCATCGGGGAGAAGGGAGGCGTTGATGATGGTTGTCCCGGGCATCCCCGCCTGATACGCGACCGAGCCGATCGCCGAACTGGTTCCCGCGCCCGGTTTCTGGAAAATCACCGTATAATTTCCCGCCGCGAGGCCGGGAGCGTTGTACAGGCCGTCCTTACCGCTGATGCCGTATCCAACTGCCCGTCCACCGTTCCCGATAACCGTGACCATGGCTCCGGCAAGCGGGACGCCTGCGGGAGGCCGAACGGGGTTATTCTTCCCCGGGGTCTCGATCTCGATTTCCACTTCGCCGCTGATGTCGTTAAGACCTTCGGCTGAATCAACTCCCACGTTAATGTCTATTCCAGTGACCGGTCCATCGGCGACCGGCACGAGGGAGACGCTGTCCATGAAGACCGTTCCGCCCGCCAGTGAGTAGAAGGTGGGAATGATACCATCCTCACCCTTCACCATGACGAGGTAGAATCCCGCCGGGAGTTCGTCAAGCGTATAGCTGCCAGAGCTGTCGGTGTGGTCGGAGGATATCAGGCCGGTGAAATGGCCGGACGAATTTTTCATGAAACCGAGGACCTCCCCCCTGAGCGGTGTGAAGTTGTCAGAACGCCGGACGGTTCCGGAGATGCTTCCGGTCCCTTCCATGCCGTCTGGCCTGGGGGTGAGAGCGAAATTGATATTACCGGTGTCGCTGTGCAGTGAGAGGACAATCGCCTCCAGGGGCGAAGGTTGTCCGTCCCAGTACTGGGGGAAGAACCCGTGAGCGCGTGAACGGACGAGGTATCCGCCGGCGTGCGCTGTGATCTGATAGTTCCCCGAGCTGTCTGTCGTGGCCGACCTCTCTGCATCGTCTCCGCCGTGGTCGTCGCCGTGGTCACAGTCGTCGTCAAACAGGTTGTCCCGGTCCCCCCCGTGGTGGAAGAGTTTCAGGAGGGCCACCGAGGCTCCAGGGACAGGGATGCCCGAAGTATCGCGCACGGTTCCGGTGACGGTGAAATTCTCATCCGGTTCGTGCTCTCCTGCCCGGAGAACAAAGTTGACAACCGCGTTTCCGCTTTCCGGAACGATGACGGGCGTGGCGTCAGCCAGTTCACGAGCGTAGACATACCAAACGTCTTCAAAATTCTCTCCCTCCACGTCGGCCCGGACAAAATAGGTGCCGGGATTCACCACCGGGAAGCCATACTCGCCTGAACTGTTTGTCCTGGTCTTCAGGAGGAAAACGCCCGCCGTGGCGTCGAAGATCTTGATCCGGACGCTGTCGATCGGATGGCCGAGACTGTCCGTGACGGTGCCGTGCAGCCGCGCGGCCGCGCCGGAGATGACCATGATATGGAATTCCTGTTCATCGTCTTCGCTGCCGCCGCAAATCCGCGCCTTCACTTCCACTTCGAACACGCCGAGAAACGCCGGGGTCCAGCTGATCAGCCCCGTCGGATTCACCGACATCCCTTCGGGGGCATGACGCAGCTCGAAGCAGACATCGAGACCTGGTGGATCGGTGGTGACCACTGCCTGGTACTGGTAGAGTTCACCGACCTGCGCCGACAGAACGGGGGAAGATTCGAAGTGGATCGAAACGATGGTGCTGTCACCCGTGCTGTCCCCGGTCGCGGGGGTATGGACGATCACGGTGTTCGTGGGCGAGCTTTCCATCGGTCCCGCGTACACGGCCGTGACACGGTAGAGATACGTCGTTCCGGGTGCGACGTCGGCGTCGTCATACCGGCGGTCGAACGCGGTGATCAGAAGCTGAAAACCGGGCTCGCCGTCCGGCCTGCGATAGACGTTGTAATGATCCGGCGCCGGATTGACATCCGGTTCATGCCAGCGCAGTTCAACGGCGTTATCGGTCGGGCTGTACGAACCTTCGAGCTCCCCGGGAGGCGTCTGCGCACTTGCATAGCCCGTGAAGAGTACCATCGACAGGAGGGCGAGGAGAACGATACGGGTGGTAGTCATGATATAAACCTTTCACGATGATCGAGAAAATTTTCTGAATCCGAGGCGCAAGGACGGTGTGTCTCGTGGCTGAATGATGTTCAAGAACCGTGCCAACTACGGCCGGGAAATATTCCGGATTATTCTCATCGTGTGGGGATTATTCATCATGGATCGTGCGGGATTTGAATCATGTGATACCATAGTCACAATGCGGAACATCTCGCGGGATAGGCTGTGGAATCGGATGGACAGTCCGGAATATTACCGTTTAAACACGCTCACGTCGATTGCATAGTCTGAAATCTTCCTGTAGATCGTTTTCCTGTCTACCTCCATTTTTCTGGCGACCTCATTCATGTTCCCGTGACAATCCTCAAGCATCCTCATCAGGTATTTCTTTTCGGCGTCGCTCAGGACCTGCTCGACGTATGTCTTGTAGGGAATGGAGGTGGTCAGCGGGAAATCCACTACGGCCCGGTTCCCGTCGGTACCGGGGATATCCAGCCTGGTTATCACCTCCCCCTCGGCCGTGATGATCGCCCTCTTGATGAGATTCTCCAGCTCCCTGATATTCCCCTTCCAGACGTAGTTCATCATGTCATGGATGCAGGAGGGGGAAAATCCCTTCAGTTCCCGATGCGCGAGGGACCGGTGTTTTTGTAAAAAAAACTCGGCCAGCAGCGGAATATCGTCGAGACGCTCCCTGAGCGCCGGGAGGCTGATCGGGAACACGTTGAGTCTGTACAGGAGGTCCTCCCGGAACGTTCCCCCGCCGACAAGCGATTCCAGGCTGCGGTTTGTCGCGGCGATCACCCTGATATCCACCGGGGTGACCGCATTGCTCCCGAGCCGGGTGACCTGCTTTTCCTGTAAAATCCGAAGGAGTTTCGTCTGGACGCCGACCGGTATGTCTCCGATTTCATCGAGGAACACCGTCCCGCCGATGGCCTCCTCGAATTTCCCGATCCGCTGGCGCTGAGCGCCGGTGAACGCGCCCTGTTCGTGGCCGAACAGCTCGCTTTCGAGCAGGGATTCGGGGATTGCGGAGCATTGTACGGCGATGAAATTTTTCGACCGCCGGGTGCTGTTCACATGGATAGCCCTGGCAAGGAGTTCCTTGCCGGTGCCGGTTTCGCCGGTCACCAGGACCGTGACGTCCGTATCGGCCACCTGGCGGACCTGCTTGAAGACTTTCCGCATTCCGTCGTTCTGGCTGACGATGTTCGCGAAATCGTTCCCCTCTCCGACGAGTTCCCGGAGCCGCTCAATTTCCCTGGTCTTGGCACGATCATCGACGGCCCTCCTGATTTTTATCAACAGCTCTTCGTTGTTGCACGGTTTGGTGAGATAGTCGTACGCGCCGAGGCGCATGGCCTCCACCGCAGTGGGAATCGAACCGAAACCTGTCACCATGATGATCGTCGTTGCCGGATACAATTCCATGACCTTCCCGAGAAGCTCGATCCCGTTCATTTCCTCCATGACGAGGTCCGAGAGGACGATGTCGAACGGTCCTCGCGCCAGCGTCTGAAGGCATTCCCCGGCGGATCCGGCGGTTTCCACCTCATACCCCTCGTCCCGGAGCAGAGTGCCCGTGGCAACCCTGAACGCCCGGTCGTCGTCGACGACCAGGATGCGCGTTTCGGGCTGTATCACGATTGCACCTCGCCGTGTCGGGAGTTGAGGGCGGGGATGACGACGGTGAATGTTGCCCCCTTCCCGGTCTCGCTTTTCACGGAGATCCGTCCACGGTGCTGCTGGACAATGCCGTAACAGACGTTCAGGCCGATTCCCGCCCCGCTCACCTTTCCCTTCGTTGTGAAGAACGCCTCGAAGATACGGCCGAGGTATTCCGGTGGGATTCCGATGCCGGAATCGATAACCTCGATGACCACGCTCCCGTTGAATCGTCGGGTGGTGATGATCAGCCGGCCTCCGTCGGGCATCGCGTCTCGCGCGTTGACGATCAGGTTCAGGAAAAGTTGTTTGAGTTTGTCGGCCGAGCCCATGATGCTCGGGATGGGGTCCCCGAGTTGCAGATCGAGCTCCACCCGGTGCTGCCGGAGCATTTCCGACGAAGAGGCGACAACCTCGCGAAGCACCTCGTTGACCGCAAGCGGTATCCCCGGGTCGGGCCCTGTGACGGAATTCTTGTAGACGTTGAGTAACTGTTTCGTGAGTCTGGCGAGCCTTTCCACCTCGTCGTGCGCGACCTCGAGAAGTTCCCTGGCGGGGGCATCCGGGGAGGTCTTCTTCAGTGCCGTCTGAAGGCTGCTGAGGATGTTGTGCACCGGGTTGTTGATTTCGTGTGAAAGTTGAGCGGTCAACTTACCGGTCGCGGCAAGCCGTTCGCTCCGTACCAGTTCTCCCTGCATCTCCCGGAGCATCCTGAGGGCAGATTCAAGCTCCTCGTTTTTCCGGCCGAGCTGATGGATCTTTTCCTTGAGGGTTTGGCTCATTTCTCCGAATTTGGTCGCGAGGAATTTTAACTCAACCCCCCGTGGGATTTCCATCGCGTAATCGTAATTTCCACGGCTGATTTCCGCCGTCCCCCGCACCAACTCCCCGATCGGTTTCGTCACGCTGCGGGAGACGACATAACCCACAACGACGGTAACGACCAGCACCAGGGCAGACAGCAGGATGAACGATTTCTGCACCGGATCGACGGCGAGCCGGATTTCCTTCCGGATCGGTTTCAGGACGACCATGTCCACCTGCGGGTAGTCCCCCAGTCCCTTCATGTTGAGCGGAAGGATTACGGACATGAACTCTTCTCCGCCGGCCTGGATAAGGGGATTGTTCGCATTGACATCGTCGGACTGAGATGCGTTGCCGGCTGTCCTGATCAAGCGTCCGACCTCATCACGATCCTCCCGTGCAAGGGTTGAAATGCCCGGACTGCCTTCGACCATGAGGAGCAGGTCGCTCTGAATCATCTCCCGGAGTGATGCCAGCTGCTCTTCGGTGATTCTGAAACCGAGATAGAGCCTCCCCACAATGTCCGCTCCCACTCTCACCGGGGAGGAGGCGATACGATAGGCGTCAGTACCGATTGATCCGACGTCCGTGTTTACAACTCCGGGGTGGGACGTCGTCCGCCCGATGCCGAAAGAGCCGGGGATCCGGGAGGGGATACCGGCGATCAGGCAGAAGAGCTGGCGTCCGCGAGGATCGGCGAGCGCAAGGAAGTCTCCCCGGATCGTATTTTGCATTTCGGACATCAACTGCGAGATCGTACTGCTGTCGGCGAGTTCGGCGACCGCCTTGAGGCGGGGGGTTTCAGCAAAAAGCTGCAATGTTTTGCCGAGCTGGTCGAGCTCCAGGTCGTTCAGGGCGCGAAGGGTCGAGCGGTGTGTGTGGAGATCCTGTGCCGTTATTGTCTTGACGTGGGACCGCATCTGGACGTTGACGACGAGGTAACCGACGATCAACGCCCCGGTGACGACGGCCCAGATGGAGATCAGGATGACTGTTCTGAGTTTCACAGGGCTGCCAGGTTAAAAATTTACCACGATCTG
>DATEDB010000236.1:0-7194 GCA_035286625.1 Bacteroidota bacterium | reverse complement strand
TGCCGAGGCCGGAATCGGTCGTGCCGGCGGCCGCTCGCGCGGCCTCCGCGGAGGAATTCGCCGGGGCGATGCACCACGCCCACGTCCCGACGATCGCCCTGTCGCTGTTGTGCGCCGGGGCCGGCATCCTGCTGGCGTTTTTAGTGTACCGGAGAAATTCGATCAGCGCGGACGCGGTCGCGGCGAAGTTCCCCGGGCTCCACCGCTTTCTCGTGAACAAATGGTATTTCGACGAACTCTACGACGCCACCGTCGTCTCCGGGACGATGGCGCTCACGCGGGCGCTGCGGTGGTTCGACTCCACGGTGGTGGACGGGCTGGTGAACGGGACCGCCGGCTGGACGAAGGCGCTCGTCTTCGGGTATGACGAGCACCGGAAAGGGGCGCGCATCTCGGCCCGGTTTTTCTTCTTCGTTGGCCTGGTGGTATCCGTCCTGGCGGCGTACTGGGCCGGCGCGTGGGCCCTCTCGCTGGCAAACGTCCCCGGCGGTTTCGTCGGGGCGGGGCTGTTTTCGATACTGGTGGGGTTCCTGACCCTCTTCTTCTTCTGGTCGGGCGCGGGCGGTTTCGACAGGTACGTGGTGGACGGGATGGTCAACGGGACGGCCTACCTGTCGGGATTTTTCGGCCTGCTCCTCAGGAAGTTCCAGTCGGGACGCGTCCAGACGTACATCATCTTCGTCCTCATCGGCGTGATGGTGCTTTTCTATATGCTCAGATAACAGGGATCTACGACTATGCAATTCCTCGGATTGGGTATACTCACCTGGATCACCTTCCTCCCCGTGGCGGGAATGGCGGTCGTCCTCCTGCTCGGCAAAAATAATGCACAGGCGATCAGGTGGACCGCGGCCGTCTTCACCGGAGCCCAGCTGGTCATCGCCGCGATGATCTACCTCGGCTTCGACCGGGGGATGTCCGGGGTCAACACGATCGAGGGCTTCCAGTACGTGGAGAAGGTATCATGGATCGACATCCGGTCCTTTTCGTGGTTCGGCAACATCAGGATCGAATACTTCCTGGGGATCGACGGCCTGAGCGTGCTGATGGTAATCCTCACGGCGCTTATATCGTTTATCGCGGTGTTCGCCTCCTGGGGGATCGAGAAATCCCTGAAAGGGTACTTCGCCCTCCTTCTGCTGCTGGACGCCGGGATGATGGGGGTGTTCGTCTCCCTCGACTTCTTTCTGTTCTATGTGTTCTGGGAGATCATGCTGCTCCCGATGTATTTCCTTATCGGCGTCTGGGGCGGTCCGCGCAGGGAATACGCCGCCATCAAGTTTTTCCTGTACACCCTGCTGGGCAGCGTGCTGATGCTGCTGGCGGTGATCGCCCTTTATTTCAGCGTGTCGGTCCTCGATCCGGCCACCGGGGAGAAGGTGCATACGTTCAACATGATCGCCATGATGAACCCGGCCAACTACGAACCGGGTTCGATCCTTGCGGGGGTGAACACCACGTGGAGGTACATGGCATTCATCGCGCTGTTCATCGGGTTCGCGATCAAGGTCCCGATCTTCCCGTTCCACACGTGGCTGCCGGACGCGCACGTCGAGGCCCCCACGGCGATCAGCGTCATCCTTGCGGGCGTGCTGTTAAAGATGGGGGCCTACGGCCTCCTGAGGATCAGTTTCCCGATGTTCCCCGATGAGGCGGTCGTCTACCAGATACCGCTGGCGATCCTCGGCTTCGTGAATATCGTGTACGGCGCGCTGGTGGCGATGGCCCAGACCGATTTCAAGAAGCTCATCGCCTATTCCAGCATCAGCCACATGGGGGTGGTGATCCTGGGGATGGCTGCCCTGAACACCCAGGGGGTCACAGGGGCGGTGCTGCAGATGTTCAACCACGGGACCATCACGGCCATGCTGTTTTTAATAGTGGGCGTACTCTACGACCGGGCCCACACGCGGGGCCTGAACGATTTCGGCGGGCTCATGAACCAGATGCCCAGGTACTCCGCCGTCATGGCCGTCGCCTTCTTCGCGGCCCTCGGCCTGCCGGGCCTCAGCGGGTTCATCAGCGAGGCGTTTTCCTTTATTGGCGCCTTCCAGGCGTTCCGGTGGATCACGATCGCCTCCACGATCGGCATCGTGCTGACGGCGGCCTACATGCTCTGGACGCTGCAGAGGGTCTTTTTGGGGACATTGCCGGATAAATGGAAATCGCTTCCGGACATCAACGGCCGGGAACTCTTCACCCTCGTGCCGCTGGCCGTCATCGTGATCGTCCTCGGCGTCTACCCGGCGCCGGCGATCGACCTGATGAGCTCGGCGGTCAACACCCTGGTGGATGTCGTGAACGCCCACGGCGCAACGGCATTGATCGGACAGTAGGCAGACAGGGCACCATGCTTCCCCACATCCTCGAAAGCACGAAACTTTTTTACCCCGAGCTGGCCCTGAGTGCGGCGTTCTGCGCCGTCGTCCTGGCCGACCTGGTCTTTAGGGGAAACAGGACGCTCACATCGCTCGTCGGTATGGCCGGCGTCCTCGTCGCGCTGTACCTGGTGGCGACGCAGGCCCCCGGGGAGCACAGCGCGTTTTCCGACATGCTGGCGGTGGACGGCTTCTCGCGGTTCTTTAAAATTGTGATCCTTGCCTCGACGTTCATCGTGCAGCTCTTCTCGGTGCAGAGCGCCGAGCTGAAGTCCCGCTCGATGGGGACCGGCGAGTACAGCGCCCTGCTGACCGCCCTCGCCCTGGGGATGTCGCTCATGGCCGGGGCGAGCAACATGCTGATGATGTACCTGGCGCTCGAGCTGACGAGCCTCACCTCGTACCTGCTGGCGGGATACACGCGCGAGGCGGAAGATTCGGCCGAAGCCGCCCTGAAGTATGTGATTTATGGCGCCGTGGCCTCCGGCATGATGCTCTACGGCATCTCGATCGTGTACGGGCTCACCGGGGCGCTGGACTTCTACTCGGTGAACCTCGCCCTCGGCGCCGGAGACATCAATCTCTGGACGTTGGTCCTTGCCGGCGTTTTAATTATGGTCGGGTTCGGGTATAAAATCTCGGCGGTGCCGTTCCACTTCTGGACCCCCGACGTCTACGAGGGCGCCCCGGTGACCATCACGGCGCTCCTCTCGGTGGCCTCGAAGGCCGCGGGATTCGCGATGATGATCCGCTTCTTCAGGGTCACCTTCGCGGACCTCGTCATGGGCGGACAGGGGATGGGGGGATGGGCGATCCTCGGCGGTTTCCAGTGGACCCAGCTCCTGGCGGTGATGGCCGTCCTGAGCATGACGGTTGGGAACCTCGTCGCCCTCTGGCAGAACAACCTCAAGCGGCTTCTCGCCTACTCGAGCATCGCCCACGCGGGATACATGCTCCTGGGGGTCGTGGCGCTGAGCCCGGAGGGAATCTCGGCGGTTTTGATATATTTCGTCGTCTACCTGTTCATGAACCTCGGGGCGTTCTACATCGTGATGCTGGTCGCCGATAAAACCGGCTCCGAGGACATGACGGCGTACGCGGGGCTGGGCAAGAAATCGCCATTCATCGGCGTGGCCATGACCGTCTTCCTGCTGTCGCTGACCGGGCTGCCGCCGACGGCCGGGTTCATCGGGAAGCTGTATATCTTCTCCGCCCTCATCGGCGCGAAGATGATCGGCCTCGTCGTGATCGCGGCGCTCAACAGCGTCCTGTCCCTCTATTACTACGTCCGCGTGCTGAAGAGCATGTTCTTCAAAGACGCCGAACCGGGCGGCGCCGCCTTCGGGATCTCCGCAGCCGAGGCGGCCCTGGTGCTGCTCCTGCTCATCCCGACGCTCCTCCTGGGGTTGTATTTCGGACCCCTCGTCGAATACGCCCAGGCGTCGGTCTCGATGTTCGGGATTCCCAGGTAGGTCATTTTCGACCCCTCCCGCGCTCCGGGCGCGCGTGGTGGTTCCCCCCGTCGCCCCCATTGCCGTTGAACGGGAAAATTCGTAGACTCTCTTACCCCCTCATGTCCAGATCTCAAAAAACAGTCGCCGAATTACTGAAGAGCCCCGCCAATCGCGAGATCAATCTGCTGATCGTGGAGGACGAGCTCCACGTCGCCGAATCGATCGCCCGACGGATGGAGGAGGAGGGGTATTCGGTCGACGTCGCCAACGACGGCGAAGAGGGATACCGGCTCGCCTCGACCAAGAAGTATCACCTGATCGTCCTCGACCTCCTCCTCCCGAGGAAGGACGGGCTCCAGGTCCTGCGGGAAATCCGCCGGGCCAAGGTCCAGAGCATGGTGCTCATCCTGACGGCCCGGAGCACCGTCGAGGAACGGGTCGACGGCCTGCGCCTGGGGGCCGACGACTACCTCACCAAGCCGTTCGCGTTCGCAGAACTGCTCGCCAGGGTGGAATCACTCCTGCGCAGGCAGGGGGTGGGCCACGGCCCGGTCCTGAAGGTCGCCGACGTGGAGCTCGACGTGGAAACGCGGGCCGTGCGCCGGTCGATGAAGGACATCCAGCTCACCGCCAAAGAGTACCTCCTCCTGGAATTTCTCATGCGCAACAAGAACCGGATCCTGACCCGCCGCGAGATCGCCGAGCAGGTGTGGGGGTACACCTTCGACACCGGCACCAACGTGGTGGACGTCTACATCAATTACCTCCGCAAATCCCTCGACGAAGGCTTCCCGAGGCGCCTCATCCACACCGTCCGGGGAGTGGGGTTCATCCTCAAAGAGGAATAGATGTTTCGCTCCATTCGCGCGCGGCTGACGCTCTGGTACACGCTTATCGTGGCCGTCATCTTCGTGTTCATCGCCGTCGCGACCTACCGGTACGTCAGCGCCACCCTCTACGAAAACCTCGATCTCTCGCTGGTCAATGAAGCGAAATGGATCGCCAGCAGGCTCGACCGGCAAAAGCCGGAGGAGGCGAACGCCGTGGTGATCAATGAGATCAAGGAGCACAGCGCCTACTACCCGATGAAGGAATACGTCGAGGTGTGGACGCCGGACGGGAGGCTTTTTTGCAGGAGCTCGAACATCGGGACCGACTCGCTGGTCAAGTACGTCTCGTTCACGCCCGATTCGGAGGTGGTGTGGACGACCGTAAGCACGTTCGCGATGCTGCCGCCGTTGCGGATGCTGGTGCAAAAAAGCGCGGGCGCGAGGATCGTCGTGGGCGTGCCGGTGGAGTCCGTCGAGCAGACCCTCGAACAGCTCGTAAGGGTGATGGCGTGGATGGGGCCCCTGGTGGTCCTGCTCGCGTTTGTGGGAGGGCTGTTCCTGGCGAAAAAATCGCTTTCAAAAGTAAACCAGGTGACCGAGATCGCCCGCAAGATCTCCGCCGACCGCCTCTCGGCGCGCCTGCCGTCGCACGACGTAGACGACGAACTCGGCCGGCTCATCGGCACCTTCAACGGCATGATCGTCAGGCTGGATTCGTCCTTCGAACAGATGCGGCAGTTCTCCGCCGACGCCTCGCACGAACTCCGCACCCCCCTGACGGTGCTCAGGACCCAGCTCGAAACGGCGCTCTCAAGCAGGATGCCCCCGTCCGAGATCAAGAAAATCGTCGCGCGCTGCCTGGACGAGGCGATCCGCATGGGGTCCATCCTTGAAAACCTCCTGCTGCTCGGCCGGGGCGACGCCGGGCAGGCATCGATCAAGCGCGAGCGGGTCCGCATGGACGACCTCCTGGAGGACACCTACGAGGAGAGCGTGATCCTGGCCTCGCAGAAATCCATCGGGGTGAAAATCGAGAACACCACCAACGTGATGATCTGGGGGGACAAGCAGCGGCTGCGGCAGATGATCCTCAATCTGGTGGACAACGCCATCAAGTACAGCCCTGAAAATACGGCGATCACCCTTTCGCTCTCGCAGGAGAACGGGGAGGCGAGCGTGGTGGTGAGGGACCAGGGGATCGGGATTCCGAAGTCGGAGACCGCAAGGATTTTCGACCGGTTCTACCGGGTGGACCGGGCCCGCTCCCGGACGCTCGGCGGATCGGGACTCGGGCTGGCGATCGTGAAGTGGATCGTGGACGCCCACGCCGGAAAGATCTCCGTGAAGAGTACCATCGACAGGGGGAGCGAGTTCACCGTCGTCCTCCCCGTCGCGAAGCAGTAGATTTTCTTATGCCCGCGACCCGTGCGGGCGGTCCCGGCGGGAGCTTCCGGAACGCCCTCATCGCGCCTTCCAGCACGAGCGCCGGGTCGATGATGTCGAACAGGCGCCCCGCGGCGGCCAGCGCCGCGGCGCCTCCGCCCGTGCCCACCACGACCGCCTTTTTCCCGACGACCTTTTTCAACTGCGAGACGTTTTCCCTGACCGCACCGACCACGGCATAGTACACGCCGGACCGGATGGCGTCCCGCGTGGAATGCCCCGCGGGCCGGGCGGGCATCTTCCAGCGCAGACGGGGCAGGGCCGCCGTGGACCTGGCGAGTGAGGAGGCCGCCGCTGCCAGCCCGGGCGCGATCATTCCGCCCGCGTGCCTTCCACGCCGGTCCACCGCGTCGAACGTGACGGCGGTGCCGCAATCGACCACGATGACCGGCAGGGGGTATTTTCCACCTGCGGCCAGCATGGCGCAAACCCGGTCCGGACCGAGCAGATCGGGGTCCGGGTAGCGGATGCCCAGTCCGAGCGGCAGGCCGCCGCGAACCAGGAGCGGATCCCGTCCGGTCAACCCGCGCAGGAGGGGGACGAGACCCCGGGTGGCCGACGGAACCACAGAGCTCACCGAGCTGCCCGAAAGATCGCCCGGCCGGATCCCGGACCGCGCGCAGACGCGCCAGACGGTTTTCTTCCACCAGGCCCGGTCCGCCCGGGCCGGTCGCCGCGTTTTTATCTGCACGAGCGTCCCGCCCCTCCAGACCCCCACCGACACGTTCGTATTCCCGATGTCCGCGACGAGGATCATACCAGATGCACCTCCCCGGCGACCACATCCACGGTGCCCTCTGCTGTTTCGACCCGCAGGGCCCCGTCCGGTCCCACCGACCGGGCGATACCGGAGAAGGACGCTCCGCCGCGTTCAACGCATACCCTCGATCCGAGGATGACGCTGCGCCGGGTCCACTCCCCGATGATGTCGGCGGCGCGTCCGCCGGCGAGCGGCCTGTAGCGTCGTTCAAGTTCACCCAGCACGGAGCCGAGCACCCCGGCCAGGTCATGGACGCGACCGGTTTCCAGCCGGAGGGAGGTGGCGTTCGTTCCCGGGAGGGTGGCGAAATCCTCCTGGTTCACGTTGAG
>DATEDB010000235.1:0-2713 GCA_035286625.1 Bacteroidota bacterium | reverse complement strand
GTGAAAATATTCGTGGCGACGCCCGCCGTCGCCCCGGCGACGAGCCCGAGAAGGATTTTCGTGTGCCGCTGCATCCTCCCCGGTTTTTTCCCCTCTGCGCGCTCAGTGTCCATGATCGTGTCGTACTGGTGAAAAATGTTTGAAATACACGTCTGAAATCAACCCGCAAATGTATCCAATCCCGCCCGGAATGTCAACGGCTGCCGGGTTCTTGCCCATTCATCTTGCCCATTCATCCCCGATGTGCTATATTGAAACCCGTCATCCCGTTTGATTTCCCCTGAGATCATGAAAATCACGCTCCGTCTGTTTTCGATCTTATTCTGTCTTGTCTCCGCGGCCCGGGCCGTCGCCCTCCAGTCCCCGGAAATGAGTTCCTCCGAAATTCTCCTCGAGTTGAAAAAACTATCCGTCCTCGGTTCGGTGCTCTACGTCGGCGCGCACCCCGACGACGAGAACACCAACTTGCTTGCGTATTTCACCAGGGGCAGGAAAATGCGGACCGCCTACCTCTCCCTTACGCGCGGCGAAGGGGGCCAGAACCTCCTCGGACCCGAGAAAGGCGACGCGCTCGGCCTCGTCCGGACGCAGGAACTTCTCGCCGCCAGGAACGTCGACGGGGCCGAACAGTTTTTCTCCCGCGCGATCGATTTCGGATATTCCAAAAATTCCGACGAGGCCATCAGGCTCTGGGGCGGGGACGAGATCGTCTCCGACATCGTCCGTGTGATCCGGACCTTCCGGCCGGACGTCGTCATCACGCGGTTCTCCCCGGAAATCGGCGGCCACGGCCAGCACACCGCCTCTGCCATCCTCACGCGCAGGGCCTTCGACCTGGCCGCGGATTCGACGTACAGGCCGGGGGATTTCCACGGCCTGCCCCCCTGGAAGGCGAAGCGCCTGCTGTTTAACGGCAGCTCGTGGATGCTTTCGCAACTCGACACCACCCGGGGCATCAGGATCAACAGCGGCGGGTACAATCCCCTTCTCGGGATGTCGTATAATGAAATCTCCGGCATGAGCCGGAGCATGCACAAAAGCCAGGGCTTTGGTGCCGCTCAGACCCGCGGGGACGTCATCAATTATTTATTCCATACCGCCGGGGATTCGGCGACCAACGACATTTTCGACGGGATCGACACTTCTTGGACCCGGGTACCCGGTTCGACGGCCGTTGGCCGGACGATCGCCGAAGCGGTGAACTCGTTCGATCCCGCGGATCCCTCGGGCGTCGTTCGGTTGTTGACGCGCGCCGTCTCCGAGGTTGACCGGATGTTCTCTTCGGTCTGGGCGCGGACCAAACGCAAAGACCTGCTGAATCTCATACAGGCCTCGGCGGGGATATGGATCGACGCACTCGTCTCGGATTACAGCGCGGCGCCGGGGGATACGGTCACGGTGCGGGCTTCTATTATCAACCGCTCCGTCATACCGGTGACGCTGGCAGGCCTGCGCGTTCCGTTTGTGACTGCCGACAGCGTCGTCAACATCACCTGTCCGTTCAACGCCAGAACGGTCGTCGGGATCCGTACCGTGGTCCCCGCCGGGGAGCCGGCCGGAGGCGCCTGCTGGCTGGAAAAACCTTCGACCGGGTTCCGGTACGACATCGCCGATCAGTCGCTGGTGGGGCTCCCCCAGCGTCCGCCCGCGCATACCGCCGGGTTTACGCTTGATATCGCGGGGTCGATGCTGTCATTCGAGGTCCCGCTGCGGTATTCCTGGGTCGACCCGGTGGAGGGACAATTGTTCAGACCGTTCGTCATCACCCGGCCCGTCTCAGTGGAGCCGGTGGAAAGAGTGATTCTCTACACCAGTTCAGCCCCAAAAACCCTCGACGTGTGGGTGAAGGCGGGGCGCGCGGCGGTGTCCGGCGAGGTGAGCGTGGAGACACCGCCGGGATGGAGCGTCTCACCGACGTCCGCGCGGTTCAATTTCCACCTCAAGGGCCAGAGCGCCAAAATCACGTTCACGATCGCCGCCTCCCGGGATGCGGCGGCCGGTGAGTACCGCGTCGTCGCGGACGTCGATAATCAGGAGATCAGCACCGGCACCGTGACAATCCGCTACCCTCATATTCCCGTGCAGACGATCTTCCCGGAAGCGACGGGCAGGCTCCTGCCGGCGGACGTGAAAAAGAAAAAATTTTATATCGGCTATATCGCGGGCTCCGGCGACGAGGTCCCGGAGGCCCTCCGCCAGATGGGGTACGACGTGAGATTACTGAGCGACGAGGACCTGGTCTCGGCGGACCTTTCCGGTTTCCAGTCGATCGTGGCCGGGGTAAGGGCCTATAACACCCGAACCGTTCTCCAGGCCGCCAGGCAGCGTCTGTTGGAATACGTGTCGCGGGGAGGCACGTACGTCGTGCAATATATTACCAACGGCGAGACGGTCACCGATTCGATCGGCCCTTATCCGTTTCACATCTCGAGGGACCGCGTTTCGGTGGAGGACGCCCCGGTGACACTGCTGGCGGCCGATCATCCCGCGCTGACGTATCCGAACCGGGTTACCATGGAAGATTTTTCCGGGTGGGTGCAGGAACGCGGCCTCTACTTCGCCGATACGTGGGACTCCACATACGTCCCGATCATTGCATCAAACGACCCCGGTGAGCCCGTACGAAAAGGCGGCGTGCTGGTGGCGCGCTACGGCGAGGGATATTTCTGTTACACCGGTCTTTCTTTTTTCCGGGAGCTCCCCGCGGGAGTGG
>DATEDB010000234.1:0-3940 GCA_035286625.1 Bacteroidota bacterium | reverse complement strand
GGGGCGAAGAATGGGATATCCTGGTGGACGCCCCGCTTCCCATCGATGTCGGGTGGGTGGTCTTCGATGATAACTACGGCGGAAATCCGGTGGATGCCTCGGGCACGACGACGGTCACAACGGTAGGCAGTATTTCACGACTCGCGAAATACTGGAACCTCAAGGACGCGACCACAAGCACCGTCAAACTTGAAAACCAGTCGGTGCTCAACGGAATGGACGTATTTCCACGCAGGGACGACATCTCTACGAATCTGGGCCTTCCGTCCGCACCAATCGTGGACGGTTTCCAGACCAGCCTGAACGTGAATTACGCGGCTCCCCTCACGTTTTTCAACGTTTCGGTCAACGGGTCGTCGATTCCCATCGCGGAAGGCTCCGCCGGCGCGCCCGGCCAGCGATGGACGGGAACCAATTTCTCGTTGACTGACTATACCTACTTCGGCTTCCCCACGGGCTCATCATACGACGCCACCGGCTACGGCTCGCAGTCCATCGACGATCTGCAGCAGGATTACGAATTCCGGTGGACCGGCGTGCAGGGCGACACGGTGATCAACGGCAAGACGGTGCATATCATCGTCTCCGGCGGATCGATCGCCACGCTCTACGGAGCAAGGTCGTTCAGTATTGCCAATCATCCCCTGAACCCGAGCCCGGGGTCGACCGATCCCTTCCTCGCCCGGATTCCGTTCGAGGTATGGAACAAGGATCTCGGGATACAGATCAACTATGAATTCTACGATCGTTCACAATCCGATCCGACGGCGGAAGGTTTCTATGTCTGGTTCCCCACCAACCGCGTCTACGGGCAGGTGCTGAATACCCCGTACGACCCGGCGCACATCGCCGACGGATCGACCGGCGGGGCGGACGCCGATAAATACACATGGAACAACGTCTGGTACAAGTCGACCTGGACGGTGGGCGACGTGGTCGAAATCGACTACGTCAATCCCATCCAGATCGGGGTGGACATGTTCAATTTCACGACCACCGCACCCGGGTATTCGAAAACGCTCGCTCTCGACCAGGTGGGCAAGATCAACGTGTTCCCGAACCCGTATTATGGCGTGAACACAGAAGAAATCAACAAGTACCAGCGTTTCGTGACGTTTACGCATCTGCCGGAGAAGGCCACCATCAGGATCTTCAACCTGGGGGGCGTTCTCGTTCGGACGATCGATAAAACCGATCCCGGGCAGTTCCAGCGGTGGGACCTCAGCAACGAATCGGGTCTGCCGATTGCGAGCGGGTTCTATATCGCGTACATCGACCTGCCGGACCTGGGGACGACCAGGATTCTGAAACTGGCCGTGATTCAGGAACGCCAGATACTCGATCGCTTCTAACCCCATGACCTTAATCGTAAAGGAGCCTACAATGAAACGCATATTCGCTGTATTCATTATTGCCGTACTGGCCCTCTGGATGACGGATGAGGCCATGGCCGGACCCGGGAACAGGACCGGGACCGGTGGGTCAGCCCAGTTGCTGATCCCGGTGGGAGCGCGGGACCTCGCGATGGGTGGATCGACAATTTCCACCACACGGGGCATCGAATCGCTCTTCTGGAACCCGGCGGGTGTGGCCAGGGCCGTCAGTTCCGCGAACGTCATATTCTCCCATATGTCGTACATCGCAGACATCGGCGTCGAATACGGGGCCGTGTCCGGAAAATTCGGAGACCTGGGGACGATCGCGCTGAGCGTGAAATCCCTTTCAGTGGGAGAAATCCCCGTCACGACCACGGATAACCCGGACGGCACGGGCCAGTTCTACAGTCCTCAGTTTTTTACCGCCGGTTTGACTTATTCACGGATGCTGAGCGACAGGATATCGGTCGGCGTTACGACCAATCTCATCTCGGAACGTATCTCGGACGTCAGCGCAAGCGGGGTGGCGTTCAACGTCGGTGTGATTTACGATAACCTCGCGGACATGGCCGGGCTGAGCCTGGGCGTGGTCGTAAAAAACATCGGTCCGCAGATGCGCTTCGACGGTCCGGCGCTGTACCAGGTCGGCACCGTGGAAGGCCAGAACCGGCCCCCGCAGTACCTGAAAATCGATACGGCGCCCTATGAGCTTCCGGCGTCGATAGAGATCGGGATGGGCTACCGGTCGGTGATGAGCGAGAACGCCGACATCCTCTTTTCCGGAACCTTCCAGAGCAACAACTTCTCCGAGGATGAATACCGGCTCGGGGCCGAGGCGGCCATCAACAAGACATTCTTTCTCCGCGGCGGCTATTCGTTCGCTCCAAACACGCCGGACAACTCTGAATATATCTACGGAGTCACCGTCGGAGGCGGTATCCAGTACAACCTGGGAGACGCGGACATCGCCGTCGACTACGCTTTCAGGGATACAGAATTTTTCTCCGGAAACCATATCATCGCGGTGCGTCTGGGGTTCTAGGGTCCTGAACGTCCTCTTCTTCATCATGATCATCGCCACCCTCGCAAGGGGTGGCGATGATCATTTAGCACCGAGCGCCGCCGGGGATTCCGTCCGCGTGCTGGGCGGACTGGAGGGTGCGACGACCTTCACCGTGAGCCCGTCGGGATTTTTTTACGTTCTGCGCGGCGCAGAGGGCGAGCTGATCCGCCTCACGGAAAAAGGAAATCCGGACCGACAGGCGGGAGGGTTCGGATGGGGACAAACCGGCTTCGACGGGCCCACGGACGTTGCGGTGCCGACCGATTTGGAGGTGTACATTTCGGATTATGGTAACGACCGGATTGTCAGGCTGGACCGGTCCCTGGGGATCAGCACGGTCTTTGAAACCGTCGGCGAAAACACTACCTTTCGTTTTCCGCTCAGTGTGTGCGTCAGCGGTTCCGGCAAACTTCTCGTCGTGGACGGAGAATTCGGCAGGATCGTTGAAATCGACAGGGCCGACAGGATTTCCCGCATTTTCGGCGTGCGAGGATCGGGGCCGGGTTCCCTCGACCACCCGGTGAGGGTCCGGACGGACGGGGACAGTCTCATCGCGGTGCACGACCGCACAGGCCTGGTGCTGTTCGATATCTACGGAAATTACGTCAGGACGCTCGGCCGGGGCGTCATCGGGGAATTCTCGGCGTTCACTTTCAGGAACGGCGCTTTGTTCGTTCTCGATTCGAATTCGGTCCGGCGTCATTCACCCGCCGGGGATCTGCTGGGTGGTATCACACTCCCGGACAGCCTCGCCGGAGGCGGTGACCGCTTCGTGGACGTGGATGCCGACTCTCGCAACATGTATCTCCTCACGGCCAGCCGAATATTCGTGATCGAACTGGCCCTTCTCCTCGGCGGCAAATGATGGGGTGGGTAACCGATTGAATTTGCGGTCGCGCGGTCGTACTTTTCATTAATCATCACAACGGAGTCAATATGGCAGGTAAAAGTCTTAATAAAGTGATTTTGATCGGCAATCTCGGAAAGGACCCCGAGCTCAGTTACACGTCCTCCGGTATCGCGGTCGCGAAGTTTTCGATGGCCACGAGCGAAAAATGGAAGGACGCGGAAGGGAATTCCCAGGAAAAAACTGAATGGCATAACATCGTCGCCTGGAGGAATCTCGCCGAGATCTGCGGGCAATACCTGAAAAAGGGCAGCAAGGCATACATCGAGGGGAAACTGCAAACCCGTTCCTGGGACGACAAAAATACGGGTGTGAAAAAATACATGACCGAAATTGTCGCCGACAACCTCATCATGCTCGATTCGCGCGGGCAGGGGGGAGAGTCCGCAGGGGAGAAAAACGCCGGGGAGAAAAACACGGTCACACAGGAACAGTCAAGCCCCGATTCGGACCTGCCGTTCTGAGTGGCGAATCGAACGGACAGAACCTTACCCTGTTCGTTTCACGGTTCAACGTCTCCCTTTCCGATGAAATCCACTTTGCGAACGATCCTGTGGATCGTCACATGCTTGTTTCTGGCGTCCGGCACGGGAT
>DATEDB010000233.1:0-5438 GCA_035286625.1 Bacteroidota bacterium | reverse complement strand
GTGTAGCTCTGGTTCGACCTCAATCTAACCAACCTACGATGAATGAGGGGAGCCCCAGCCGTTTCTATGTAATCTAACAAGGGGTACCGATCCGCCGCCTCCCCCCGGGGGGCACCGCCTCTCGTTTTGCTTCTTAGGAGGGTTTATGTCGTAGAATAAGGAAGTTGGAATGTCCTCATAAGACACGTTGCAACTACAGCAAAGTTCGGACCCCGCTACAACAGAAAATGACCCGGGTAATCCGGGCCATTTCTTTTTAATCAGTATCGAATTTCGAAATCTCCTCAGATATCCACCTTCCGTTGGATCCGTTCCCAGTCCACCCTGACGCCAGTGGTCCTCATCGCACGAGCACCATTCTGATATCGCGTGTGAACTGGTCTCCCGTGGAATTCAAACCTGCCGCCTCGAGGCGGTAGACATACACGCCGCTCGCCATCCCGCGGGCGTCCCAGGCGGCGCTCTGTTCGCCGGATTGTTGGACAGCGTCCACCAGCGTCGCGACGACCCGTCCGAGCACATCGTAGATTTTCAGGACCACCCTGGATTCGGCGGGGAGACTGTACCGGATCGTCGTCACCGGATTGAACGGATTGGGATAGTTCTGCTCGAGCCGGTACGAGGCTGGGAGTGACAGGACAGGAGCGTCTGTAATTTCGTTCGACTGCATCCCGCCGGTGACCGTCCGGAGCATCACTCCGGCTCCGCCGACCACCGTCCCGACCAGGTCGTCGACGAAGGCCACGTCATAGAGCATGACGGGCGTCCCGCTTGGAGTGACTGTCCAGGTCGCGCCGGCGTCGGCCGTCCGGAGGATAGTGCCTCCGTCCCCCACGGCCGTTCCCGTCCCGGACCCCGATAGTAAAACACCGAGCAGCGGCGCCGCGGTGCCGCTGATCGCCGCATGCCAGGTCTCGCCGCCATCCGTCGTCCGTGCGATGGCCCCCCCGTCCCCCACGGCGACGCCCGATACCCCCTGGACGGACACGTCATAGAACGTCTGACTCGTGCCACCGGGCACCGCGCTCCAGTTTCGACCCGCGTCAGATGTTCGGAGGATGGTCCCGGAACTGCCGACGACGACCGCGCTCGCGGCGTCGAACAGGTCCACTCCACGGAATTCGTTTCTCAATGACGTCGTCTGGCTCGCCCAGTGGTCCCCCGTGTCCGTGGTGCGCAGGATCATCCCGTCGCCTCCGACGATGTACCCGAAGTTCGGGCTCTCGAAGCTGACCGCATAGAGTGTCGCCGTCGTTCCGCTCGACTGTTCGACCCAGCTCGTCCCGCCGTCGGGCGAATGGAGCACCGTTCCGTACATGCCTGCGATGATGATATTGTCGGGCTGGAAGTAGCAGACGGAGGTCAGGGGGTGCCGGACAAACGCCAGGAGGCTTCCTTCGGTCAATCTTCGCCAGTTCGCGCCGCCGTCTGTGGTCTTCAGGATACCACCCCTGTCGCTGATGGCCACCCCGTTCTCCGCGTCCTTGAAGGATACGCCCCGCAGTGAATTAGTCTCGAACGACTCGGACAGATTTTCCCAGGTAGTTCCCCCGTCTGTCGTACTGTACAGGGCTTGCTGGACACCGAGGTACGTGGGAGGGGGGTCAGCAGGGCCGTCGTAATGCCCGTAGACGACAGCGATCGCCAGATCCGGGTTTGCAAAGGCTACCGCTTTCCATGACGAGATGCCAGACACCGTCCGGGGAATCCAGCTCACGCCCCCGTCGTTCGTGGTCAGGCTGGTGCCATAAATGCTGATTGCGATGCCGTCGTTCGGCCCCGTAAAAGCAACGTCGATCAGGTCTGCAAATGTCGGCGAAAGCACGGGACTCCAGTCGATACCGCCATTGATCGTCCGGAGAATTGTGCCGCCGTCGCCGACGGCGATTCCGGTCGACGCGTCCATAAATGTCACCGCACGAAGAGGAAGGGAGGCGGAGGAATGACCGCTCCAGTGACCGCCGCCGTCGGTGGTCCTGTAAATGAATCCGCTGATGTACCCGGGGCTGACGTACACCATGAAGCCGACCGCAATCGCGACGTCGGGGGTCACCGCGGCGATGCTCACGGGGATGTCGAAAACCGTTTCCCCGGTAGTCCTTGAGAAACTCGGCATCTGGTTGTCCCACGTCGCGCCGCCGTCGGTGGTTCGGTAGATGGACCCGGATTGCAGATCGTCCAGCGATCCGTTCCACCCGACCACATATCCGGTATCAGTCCCGGAGAAGGATGCCCCGACCAGACGCTCGATCGGGCCGAGCGTGGGAGGGATGGACCAGTTCGCGCCCCTGTCCGACGTTAAGAGGATGAGCCCGTTCTCGCCGACGGCGACAGCGTTCTGGGCATCGAGGATGTCGAGGGCGAGGAGGGAAGTGTTGATTCCGGCTGTATAATGGGCGGTTGTCCAGGATTCGCCACCGTCACTGGTCCGGATGACGGTGCCAGCCTCGCCGACCGCGATGCCATTGAGCGCGTCGAAGAAGCCGATGTCGGTCAGCGGGGTGCCCTGAGGTTGCGGATTCAGCCACGACCAGGCCGGCTGTTCGAGCGAATCCACTCCCATCCCGGACGCCTGGACGCTCAGCTCGATTTCCCCGCCGTTCGCCTCAATAGTGATCGCCGCCGAATCGACGGACTTCGCAAGGGGTGAGAATGCGACGCTGAATGTCTGTTTTCCATGGGCTGGTATCGTCGCGCTCGAGGGGGTAATATCAAACAATGGATTCGTGGAACTCGCGAGCGTGATCCCGACCGGGAGATCGGAGGAATTCCTCAACGTTAAAATTCCCGCCCTGGTCGAACCGATGATGACGGGACCGAATTCGAGGGGGTCCGGTGAACAGGTGATAGGCCGGTATTCCCCCCCGGTGGTGGTCCGGAGGAGCGTGCCGTTCTCGCCCACGATGCACCCGTGGATGGCATCGGCGAACAGGATGTCGCGAAGGTTTTCGGTCGTTCCGCTCTCCTGAAGGTTCCAGGTGTCACCGCTGTTGGTGGAATGCAGAACGACGCCGCTGTCGCCGACAACCCACAGCATGCCGCCATTGAAATAGATGCCCCGAAGGGTCACGGTGACTCCGCTTTCCTGAGTAAACCAGGTCGGTGTCGGGGAGCCGGCGTTTCTTGAGCGTAGAATCGTTCCGTTTTGACCCACCACCAACGCCGTGTCCCCCAATGTACCCCACGGGACGATTGCGTTGAAGCGCGTCGTGGCGTATGCGCCCCCAACCGGGAGAGTTACCCAATTACCGGAAGAGAATGAGCGCAGGATCAGGCCGGAGTCGCCGCAGGCGAAGATCCTCGTCACCGTCGGCATCCTGATCGAATTGATGTTCCTCGTCGTCTGTGAATTCTGCGCCACCCAGGTCTGTCCCCGGGTCGTTGTGCGGAGGATCGTGCCATTGTCCCCGGCCGCGAACCCGGAAACGGTGAGCGGAACGGAGGTAACGCAGTTCAAGTTCGACGTTGCGGGGACGGATGTGGGGAGGAAGAACTGGTACTGGTCGCCGACTCTCACGACCCGGTATACGGTACCGCTGTCACCGACGACATAGCCGGTATCCGGGTATGGGAATACGGGGGCGTTGAAGTCGGCACCCGTCGGAACGAACGGCGGGCTTGTCCAGGAGGCGCCGCCGTCCTCGCTCTGGAGGAACTTTCCGGAATCTCCCGCCACGAGCAGGGTACCGGGATATGCAGGAGTCCCGTACATGGCGGGCCAGGCGATCCGGTTCAGCGTGGCGGTTGTCCCGCTCGACACAGGGGACCAGCCGGATTGAGCGAAAAGCGGAGTACCGGCCGGCGACAGAAGCCCGGTCAGAAGGAGTGCAAGAAGCAGTGCGCTTCCCATATCAGAATTCTTCACGACGGTATCCTCTTCGCCTATTTCACGAGTAACAATTTTCGGAGGTCCGAGCCGGCGACATCTCCCCCCGCCACCCCGCTGACCCGGAGCCGGACATAGTACATTCCGGTGGCCATCCCCGATGCATCCCACCGGACCTCGTGCCGGCCCGGGGGAAGATCATCGTCGAACAGGGGATCCAGTTCGCGTCCGAGCACATCATAGAGGCTGAGGCGGATACGGCTCCGGACCGGGACATCGAACCGGATCGTCGTCGAGGGATTGAACGGATTCGGATATGCATCATACAGGTAGAAGCGCGCAGGGATCTCACCATCGACCCCGGCGACATCCACCAACACCTCACCGAAATCATTCAGCACCTTCCTGATCAGCGCCGTTGCGTCGGACGAATCCAGGTAATAGAGTGGGAATGAGAAGTAATAGGCCATCCTGTCGTCCCGGACCGCACGGATGCCTACGGCCTTCCCCTCCCTGGCGGTATCCACCGGGTCGGACATATATGAATAAAAAACCCGTTCAGGCGGAATATTGTCAAAGGTTTCGACCAGATTTGCCCTGCCACCGAGAAACGCGAGCTTCGCGCTGTCGATGGCGACGGGGGGAAAACCGTTTGTGCCGATTGCTCCCGCGAAATCCGGTGTCGTATCGATACCGAGGAATGGTGTTATGCCGAACAGCTCCGCAAGGAATTGGTAGTGGTATGGATAGGATTTCGTCGTTATGCCGGGACCGATGATCAGCAAATGGCCTCCCCCCGCAACATATCCCTTGAGGGCAAGCGGATATTGGTAAGATCGGGGCAATTGACAGTCCGAGATCCAGATCACCGTGGAAAACCGGCTCAAGCTATTGAGCGGCGAGGAGTGGTATAAGATCGGGAATAAAAACCTAACGCTATCCTGGAACCCGGTGAGGAGCGCCTTGGTGAAGGCAATAGCGTTATCCAATGGCACGGGGTCACAGACGTCCACGACCGCCAGAACGCCCCGGTCGGGAACGACCGTGTACCCGGCAAGGGCTGTGGTTCTGGCTGTCGCCCCGGTGCTGTCGACGGACTCGATGAAGTATACATACGCGACGGCGGGTACGACGGTGCTGTCGGTGTACCCGGGAGCCGGGAGAAGGCCCGTGTTGAGTATGACCGTGTCCCCGGCTTCGATACGATAGACGTTGTACCCCGCGAAATCGTCCTCCACATTCTGGTCCCATTCGAGGCGCACGAAATCGGTTCCCGGCCCGACCACAAACCGATTCGGTATGGCAGGCGGTATGAGCCTGCCGCCCTGCCCGACGGACAATGGGCTCTCGAATCCCGGAATGCTCACTGCCGTGATCCTGTAATGGTACGCCCGCGACCCCAGGACTGCCGTATCAACGAACATGGTGTCCGGCACGGGGAGGGAGTTCAGCCGCACCAGGAGCGTTTCCTGATCGGACGTGCGGTACACATTATAACCGAGAAGGTTTGGTGTGCTATTTTTCTTCCAGAGCAGATGTGTCGAACGCTGTTCACCGGTCACGACGAGACCGCGGGGTGCCTGTGGAACCGTGGAGAGTTCGTCTGAGACAG
>DATEDB010000232.1:0-5503 GCA_035286625.1 Bacteroidota bacterium | reverse complement strand
CCAACCCTCAACACCCGACCCATGACATCCGACCCATGACCAACCCGAAGCCACGTCGACCGGCGGAGGCCGGCGATGATGGAACCCTGGTCCGGCTCAACCGGTATCTCTCCATCGCGGGCGTGAGCTCCAGGCGCAGGGCCGACGAATACATCCAGGAAGGACGGGTGAGCGTCAACGGCCGCGTCATCGTCAGCCTCGGGTCGAAGGTCAGACCCGGGCGGGACTCGATCTTCCTCGACGGAAAACAGATTGTCGCCCTCGACCCGAAAGTGTACATCCTGCTGAACAAACCGAAGGACTGCATCACCACGCTGAGCGACGAGAAGGGCAGACGCTCCGTACTCGATGTGGTGAAATACCCGCGGAGGATCTTCCCGGTCGGCAGGCTCGACCGGAACACGACCGGGGCGTTGATCCTGACCAATGACGGCGATTTCGCCAATGCCCTGATGCACCCCCGGAACAAGGTCCCCAAATCCTACCTGGTGACCACCAACAGTCCCGTCTCAGCCGCCGACCTGAGGAAACTCGCCGACGGGATCTCCCTCCCGGAGGGGCGCACCGCCCCGGCGGGAGTCGAGCTGATCCCGGGGTCGAAAAACCGTGTGGTGGGGATCACCATCCGGGAAGGAAGGAACCGACAGATCCACCGGATGTTCCAGGCGGTGGGGTACCTGGTCGAAAAACTGGACCGGGTCGCCTACGGGCCCGTCGCCTGCGAGGGCCTGTCGCGGGGCCAGTGGCGGCACTTGTCGCCGGCGGAGACCAGGACTCTCACCGGGATGGCGGGTGAGCCTTCCACAACCCGGTCGGCGGCGGGAAACGCCCCCCGTGGTCCGCGAACGCGTTCTGAAGATTCGCGGATTTCGCACAGGGCGGACCTCAGAGACTGGAAAAGTCCGGCGGGTTCCGGGTCACGGCCCGGTCGGGCCAGGGGGAGCCCCGAAAGAGCGGGAAAAGATCCGGCGGAAGCCCGGAAGGGTCCACCCCGGACCCGGAGTATATCCGGCACTCAGCGCAAGCGAACCCCCGTCCGGCGGAAGGGTCCCCCGCCCCCGGGACTCCGCAGGGTTTGATAATCCGGGGGATGTTCGTATATTTCCCCGCGCATCCGGCCCCCGGGCTCCCGGACGGCGAGCGGCGTGTGACCCCTCAATGAATTTCATAATTAACATCGTCACTTTTCCCTTCAGGCTGGCGTTCGGGGTGATCCGGTTCGCGCTGAAAACGACCGCTTTCGTGCTGGCCATCTTCTGTCTTATCATCCTGGTTGTTCTTGTCCTGATTCTACACTGACCATCATCCGATCAACCCGGTATACCACTCTATGAGGAATCCCGCTCTCTGCCTGTGCACGGCGGCGCTCGTCCTGGCATCGAATCTCACACCCGTCGAAGCCGGGCAGTTCGAAAAATTTTTTTCCGACCGGACCCTACGGGTCGATGTCCACCACACCGGGACCAAGGGGACCGAATCGTTCAGCCTCGATCAACTCTACGAAGAAGGCCCGTGGGGCGGAAGTCTCGTGAACCTCGCGGACACGCTGAACCTCGGCGAATACATGGCGCGGGTCTACGACCGGGCGGGCGCCCGCCTCATTTTCTCGCGGGGATTTTCGTCGATGTTCTACGAATGGCAGAGCACCGACGAGGCCGGCGCGGGCATCACCAGGACATTCCACGAGTCCGTCAGGATGCCCATGCCCCTGGACCCGGTGCAGTTCACCATCTGCAGGCGCGATAAGAACATGGATTTTCACGAGGTGTTTTCGGCGGTAATCGACCCGGCGTCCCCGGTCGCGGTACACCGGGGAAAAATCAATCCGCCGTTTCCCTCTTCAGCCCTCGTGAAGAAGGGAGACCCCCACGTGAAGGTCGACATCGTTATCGTCGGCGACGGTTACACGGCCCGGGAGATGGCGAAGTTCCGCGCGGACGCCGGACATTTCAACGACGTCATGTTCTCCACCGAACCGTTCCGCAGCCGACGCGACGATTTCAACGTGTGGATGGTGGAGGCCGCCTCGGCCGAGTCGGGCATCGACAAGCCCGATAAAAATATCTGGAAGAACACCCCGCTCGGCACGATGTACAACACCTTCGGGTCGGCACGATACATCCTGACTGCGGAGAACCGTCATCTGCGGGACATCCTTGCGGGGGTGCCCTACGATTTCATTCTGATACTGGTAAACGACGACCGGTACGGCGGCGGCGGCATCTACAACCTGTACACGACCTGCTACACGAAGACGGACAAACCCGGAATGGAATGGCAGATGGACTACGTCTGCGTCCATGAATTCGGTCATTCCTTCGGCGGGCTCGGGGACGAATATTACAGCTCACAGGTTTCATTCAATGATTTTTACCCGAAGGGCATTGAACCGTGGGAGCCGAACCTGACGGCGCTTGTCCGCGGGGGCAAGCCCAAGTGGGCGGATATGGTGACGCCGGGAACCTCGATACCGACCCCATGGGACAAGACCATCTACGACAGCCTCGGGCGCGAGCGCGCGAAACTGGACCGGCTGGCTGACGATTATTACCAGAAACGCGAACCGATCTATCAACGCGAGATGAGCATCCTGCATAACCCCGACCTGGCGCACGTGGTGGGGGCGTTCGAGGGATCAGGGTATGTCTCCGAAGGAATCTACCGTCCCTCGATCGACTGCAGGATGTTTTCACTGAGCCTGGGAGATTTCGACCCGGTCTGCGCCCGCGGGATCGTCCGCGTCATCGATTTTTATTCGCATTGACATCACACAACCGGAGAGGAATTATGATGACTCTGCGCCGCCTTTGGTTCCCGACCATTACGCTGCTCGTCCTGTTCACACCGGCGCCGCCGGCACACGCCCAGGAGCGGACGAAAGAGTTCACCGTGGAGGACATCTACGCCTCGAGAAAATTTTCGTCGGACCGGTTCAGGAGCATGAGGTGGATCGAGAAGGGCAGGGCGTCGTCCTACCTCGAGACCGATTCCACGACGAAGGCCACCGATATCTGGCGGTACGACATCGGCGACGGTTCCACGGGCAAACTCGTTGCCGGGACCGATCTGAAGCTTCCCGGCGCTGCCGAGCCGATCGACGTCAAAAATTATATATTCTCACCGGACGAGAAAAAGATCCTCTTCACCGGCACGCTCACGGCCCGGTCGCTCAAGACCGGCGGGAATTTTTACCTGTGGGACAGGGAGAAAAAAGCCCTCACACAGCTCACCGACACCGAAGATCCGCAGATTAACGTCAAATTCTCCCCCGACGGGCTGAAGATCGGCTTCGTGCGGAACGACAACCTCTTCGTCCTCGACCTTGAAACCGGACATGAGACGCAGCTGACCGTCGACGGCGGCGCTCACGTCCTCAACGGCCATTTCGACTGGGTCTACGAGGAGGAGTTCGGCATCATCGACGGCTGGCAGTGGTCCCCGGACAGCCGGCGGATCGCGTTCTGGCAGCTGGACGAGGAACGCGTCCCCGAGTTTCCGATCATCGACTTCCTCCCCCTTCACCAGAAGACGGAAACCATGAGGTACCCGAAAGCCGGGGACCCCAATTCGATCGTCCGGATCGGGGTGGTCGGCGTCCAGACTGAAGCGGCGGCCACGGACCATGGACCGGGCCGGTCGGTCAGGTGGCTCGACATCGGCGCTCCGGCCGACTCGAACCAGGACGTCTATATTCCACGCATCGGATGGACGAAGGATCCGGTCACTTTGTCCGTTCAGCGACTCAACCGCCTCCAGGACACGCTCGACCTGATGCTGTTTGACGTCGTCACCGGGGCTTCACGTGTTATCCTCACCGAAACGTCCGCTACCTGGGTGGAGGTCCGCGATGACCTCCAGTTTATGGAAAAGTCGAAAACGTTTCTCTGGTCGTCGGAAAGGGACGGGTACCGGCACCTGTATCTGTACGACCTCGACGGGGGGCTGCTGAGGCAGCTCACGAAGGGCGGGTGGGACGTGGACAACGTGGCCGGCGCGGACGAGGGAAATGGAGTGGTCTACTTCACCGCCGGGGTCTCCTCGCCGATGGACCGCGATCTCTTCTCGGTGAAGCTCGACGGCACGGGGTTCAGGCAGATCACGAAGGAGCCCGGGTCGCACAGCGTTAATTTTTCCCCCGACTTCAGCACGTACCGTGAATCGTATTCCGACGCCAACACCCCGACCCGGACGGCGCTCTTCCGGTCCGACGGTACGCTCATCCGGGTTCTCTCCGACGGGCGGATCGCCGCCCTCGACGAGTACGTCATCAGCCCCAAGACCTTCTTTTCATTTACCACCTCCGACGGCGTGGCGCTCAACGGATGGATGATCAAGCCGCACGATTTCGACCCCATGAAAAAATACCCCGTCCTGATGTACGTGTACGGGGGGCCTGGATCGCAGACGGTCAGGAATTCATGGGGAGGCGCCGATTATTTCTGGTACCAGATGCTGGCGCAGAAGGGGTACGCGATCGCAAGCGTCGACAACAGGGGTACGGGGGCCAGGGGCAGGGCATTTAAAAACGTCACATATAAAAACCTGGGGAAATGGGAGACCAACGACCAGGTGGAGGCGGCGCGGTACCTGGCCGGCCTGTCGTACGTCGATTCCTCGCGGATCGGCATCTGGGGGTGGAGCTACGGCGGGTACATGACCCTCATGGCGATGACCGTGGGCGCGGACGTCTTCAGCGCCGGTGTTTCGGTCGCCCCGGTGTCGAACTGGAAATTTTACGACACCATCTACACCGAGCGGTACATGCAAACCCCCTCGCTGAACCCCGATGGGTACGCGGCGTCGGCCCCAACCGGGCATGCCGGCGAACTGAAGGGGAAGCTCCTCGAAATCCACGGAACCGCCGACGACAACGTCCACTTGCAGAACACGGTGACGATGGTGGGCGAACTCATCAAGGCGGGAAAACAGTTCGAAACGGCCTTCTACCCGGGGGGGAGACACGGTATCGCCGGCGGCGAGGCCCGCGCCCAGCTCTTCACGAAGATCACCAATTTCATCCTGACCAATCTCTGATGGCCGGTCGCCCATGATATCGTTTTTCATCAATCGTCCGGCCAGGCTTCTGGCGGTGCTGCTGACGGGTCTCGTCGTGGCGCCCGGGCCGAAGCGTGTCCTCGCGCAGTCGCTGACCTGGAACGACATCAGCGGCCGGCTGGGTTTCTCGGTCCTTACCGGGCTCTCGGACGGGACCCTCTTCGCGCGCTACGACTTCATCCTCTACCGCTCGACCGACGACGGGGAGACGTGGATCAACTTCCCCAGGCCGGGGGGGCCCATCCTGGAATTCGTGACACGCGGGAGCACTGCGCTGCTGGTGGTCGGTCGGTACAACGCCGCGGACTACAAGCAATATTTTATCTCGACCGACCGGGCGGAGAACTGGAGCAGGATCTATACCGAGGGGAGCGGCGGCACCGTACATACCAACATCATGCTCTCGGCCGACGAAACCGTCTACGGCCTCTACCCCCGGGGGTCGAAG
>DATEDB010000231.1:0-2220 GCA_035286625.1 Bacteroidota bacterium | reverse complement strand
GGCGGTGCTGCCCGACATGATCAGGCGCAAACGGGGTTCGATCTTCAATATCCTCTCCAACGCGGCGGTGAAGACATTCGAAGGATCTTCAGCGTACACCGCCACCAAGGCGGGTCTTCTGGGCCTCGGCCGGGTTCTACGGGAGGAACTGAGGACGCGGGACGTCAGGGTCCACAACATCCTTCCCGGTGCGACCGACACCGCGATGTGGAGTCCCTCCGACAGGAAGAAGCACCGTCCGAGGATGATGTCCCCTTCCGGCGTGGCCGCCGCGGTGGTGTCCGCCTACCTGATGCCGCCGGACGTGGTCGTCGACGAGATGGTGATCCGGCCCATCACCGGTGACATCGGATGAGCCACGGGATGAGTCTTCGGGGGAAACGGGCGATCGTGACCGGGAGCGGGAGGGGGATCGGCCGGGCGGTGGCCCTCGCCATGGCGCGGGAAGGAGCGTCGGTGATGGTCACCGCGCGTTCGAGGAAGGAGATTTCGGGTGTGGCCGCCCAGATCGCCGCCTCCGGAGGCCGGGCCGTCCCCGTTCCGGCGGACCTGCGGCGCGAGGAGGACATCCGTTCGGTCGTTTCCTCGGCCCTGAAGGAGTTCGGGGGGATCGACATTCTGGTCAACAACGCGGGGCTGGGATATTTTTCAACGGTGCAGGAGATGGACACCTCCCATTTCGACGAAATGTGGCAGGTGAATACCCGCGCGGTGTTTTTACTCACGAGGGAATCGCTGCCAGGCATGATCTCCGGCGGCGGCGGCGACATCGTGAACATTTCCTCCCTCGCAGGGCGGAACGCCTTCGTCGGCGGGGCGGGGTACGGCGCCACGAAGTGGGCATTGATCGGTTTTTCCCGGTCGCTGATGCTGGAAGTCAGGGAGAAAAACGTCCGGGTCATCACGCTCTGTCCGGGTTCGGTCGACACGCAGTTCGCCGGTCCGTCTGGCGGGCCCGCCCGTCCCGGGGTGATCCCGTCGGCTGATGATATCGCCGCTGTGGTGCTCGACGCGGTGCGGATGCCCCGTCACGTGATGGTGAGTGAAATCGATATCCGCCCCACCAACCCTAAGGGGTGAGTTTTTCCACGCCGGGGACGCCGCGGTCACGAAAGTCCGATGCAAGCCCGGTGATGCACGGGCCGCAGAAGTAGAGGACCCGGTGATCGCCGATCAGGCGTTCGACCATCTCTTCGGTCCTGACAGATTGCCTGCAGATGGCGCATTTTTCCGTTCCCTCAACCTGTGCCGGCGATTCACCCCCCCGGATGATCATCCGGTATCCCGCGACGGTGAGAATTCCCAGCAGGGCGATGCAGGCGATGGCGAGGACCGTGACGATCATAATCCGATATGATATATCACGCGGTGTTGAAAAACAAATCAGAGGGGAACTCCGATGAACCGTGACGACGCGATGGCCCTGCTCCGGGAGCATACCAAGAGCGACGCGTTACTGAAGCACATGTACGCCGTCGAGGCAGCCATGCGGGCCTACGCGCGCAAATTCGGAGAGGACGAAGTAGCCTGGGGAGTGACCGGTCTCCTCCACGATTTCGACTACGAGAAGTACCCGGACGCCCCCGACCACCCCGTAAAGGGCTCGGCCATCCTCCGTGAGAAAGGTTACCCCGAGGAGGTCATCGAAGCCATCCTGGGACACGCATCCTATACCGGGGTGCCCCGCACCAGCAGGATGGCGAAAACGCTCTATGCGTGCGACGAGCTGTGCGGATTCGTCATGGCGTGCGCGGTAATCCGGCCGAACAAAATCGCTGACCTGGAGCCCCGATCGGTGAAGAAAAAACTGAAGGACAGGGGGTTCGCCAGGAACGTCAACCGCGAGGATATCGCGACGGGCATCGCCGAGCTGGGGGTCGACGAAACCGGACACATCGCGTTCGTCATCGCGGCGATGCGGGATATTTCCGGGAGCCTCGGCCTGTGAGACTGCCGCCCGTTTCAGGGTTCACACCCGAAGAATCGGAACGGTACGGGAGACATTTCGTCCTCCCGGGCATCGGACCGGCGGGGCAGGCCCGCCTGCGCGCATCGGCCGTGCTCGTCGTGGGCGCGGGGGGGCTGGGCGCGCCGGTGCTGCAATACCTCGCCGCCGCGGGCGTCGGCCGGATCGGAATCGCCGACGGCGACCGCGTGGATCTGTCCAACCTTCAGCGCCAGGTGATCTATTCCACCGCGCGGATCGGATCCCCGAAGGCG
>DATEDB010000230.1:0-2854 GCA_035286625.1 Bacteroidota bacterium | reverse complement strand
GTAATAAGTGTTCACGCCGTCGAAGGCCTCAACCGACGACGCGAGGACCACCAGGCGGGCGCCCGTCTGACGTGAAACCAGTTCGGCGGCTTCGGTGGTGAAGTAGGGTGAACTGATGATGATCTGTATATTTTTCGATTTCACCTCGGATATCACCTTCACCAGCTGGCTGGGGGTGGGGGGAATTCCCGGTTTCGGCTCAAGAAAATCCACAACCACGAACTTAAACCGTTCTTCGAGGTACGGCCACTCGTTGTGGTAGGCGATGACGGGCTGTCCCTTCAACGGCTCCAGGGCTTTTTCCCAGGCCGCGGTCCTCGTATCGATCTCCTTGTCGAACGCCGCAAGGTTTGCCGCGAAATAGTCACGGTTTTCCGGCGACAGCTTCGCGAGTGTCTCGAAGATATTCTGCGCGATCTGTTTTCCCCGGAGCGGATCCAGCCAGTAGTGGGGATTGCCGTAGATATGTATGTCGCCCTGCGCCCTGTCGATGGAGGAGGGAACCTGGAGCAGGGGGACTCCCCGGGAGGCGTCGACGTACCCGTCACCGCCCGGTTGTATTTTTGCGTTCCTCGAACTCTGGATCAGTGAGGAGGCCCAGCCGATTTCCAGGTCCAGGCCCGACGTCACGAAGCCATCCGCCTTCGACAGTTTCATGATGAAACTCGGTTTCGGGTCGACGAAGTGCGGGTTCTGGTAACCGGTGGCGATGGCGAAGGACTCCACCTTGTCCCTACCGACGAGTTCGACGATGCTTTTCAGCGTGGGGATGGACGATACGACGATCAGCTTATCCCCGGCCGCCGCGCTCCGGAGTGGTGCGACCATGACCAGAAGACAATACAGGAATTTTACGAATTTCGATGTCATGATGATATCTCTATGATTGGCCTGTGAATGGGCGGCGGGGGAGTCAGTATGCATGGGCTCCATGCGCGCCGATGACGAAGATCCAGCGCAGGGCTATTTCCGACCGGTCGGCGACAGCGTTCCCCGTGACGAGTTTGCCGCTCAGCCCGATTTTCTGGAATTCCGTCGCATACCAGCCCAGTGTCGCGGAATATCCCCGTTCGACGACGTCGGCTGAGCGCGGCAGGTTGGTGTAATCGAACCTCCCCGTCATGAACCATTGTACGGCGAGCTGGTAGGTGAGGAACGAATAGCACCCCAGGGACCGGACGGATCCACCGTCCGCCTCTCCGTAATGGCCTAGGAACACCTCCGATTGCCAGGTGAGGGATCTGTACCTGTTGAACCGGAGCGGTTTCCATTTTAACGTGAAATCGATACCTCCGATGGTTGAGGTGCGGAGGTCTTCGTTGGGTCCGCTCAGCCCGGTAAGACCCAGCTCGACGGTCGTATTTTCGTCCAGTTCGATGAAGTTTTTCAGATGGGCGAGATAGAGGTACCGGCCGGATGCGGGCCTCATGAAAAAAGGACTTTCGGCGGGGACGTCCGACGCCTCGACGACGATCTCCTGGTAGAAGTCCAGCGGGTTGGGGATAAGCCAGCTGAGCGAAACTCCTTCATCGATCAGGCCCTCCTCTCCGAAAAACCCACGGTTTGCAGCCGGGAGGTCGGAAAAGGGAAGGGTGTGAGGGTGTACCGTGTTCAGCCTCCCGGTGGTCATCCTGTAACGGCCGGCCTTCAACCGGATATCCATCGGGAGGGAGAGCGTCGTCACGTACGCCTCCTCCACCGACGAACTGTACTCTCCCGCCGAATCACGCCCCCAGGAAAAAAAGACATCCGCCCGCGCGTACGGGTCGATCGAGGACTGGAAGGAGACTTCCGCCTCATTGAACATGAACTCAAACTTCCTGGCCAGTTCGCTCGTGTACATTCCGCGAAAATCCCCGATAAGACTGATATTGGGATTCATCACCGAACCGGAAACCGGCCCGGTCTGCCCGTACAGCGCGACGGGTATCAGCAGGCAACAGAACAGGAATTTTCGTCGCATGGGTCACTCATTAAAATTCATTGAATTGGATGATTCGTTCGAATGAGCGAATGTCCGTGTCGGATCAGCAGGGAATCGGTGATCCGGGAGGCGAGCGGTCCCTCAGGCGACAGATATCCGGTTTAAAGTAATCGGGGGGCAGATCCGGGGGATGTACCCGGCCATTCTCGGGAGTGAAAATGTCGTAGAAATGATCCGCGATCGGCACCGGGTTCATCAACCGTCCGCAGAAGAGGCACGGCCCGGTAATCATCAGCCCGGACCCGCCGCGTTTGTCCGGAACGATCGTGCCTCCGGCGTAACCCGAAATGATGATGGGCAGATTGTCGGAATAATCGACGGTGTGGCTGTGATGGCACGCCATCACCGGGATAGTCAACGTCATCCACAGCGAAAGGATACCAATACCGACGCTGCGGAGCATTTTTCTCATGGGTGGCAAAATAGTGAATTCACCTCCGAGTTGCAACAGGAGTCATTCCGGTCGCAGAGAGTAACACCGGAGGAGCTAAATTGATTCTCGAAGCGTAAAAGCATATATTCATGACGTAAATTTGAAGGAAACATGGGTCTGAGAGGAAAAACCGCCCTGGTCACGGGTGCCACCGGGGCCCTCGGGCGGATCATCGCCAGGCGTCTCGCTGGGGAAGGCGCGAGGGTGATTATCACCTACAGGGAGAGCATCCCCGCCGGTGTGATTCCCCCGGGGATGAAGAAACACTACATCGCCATCAGGGCGGACCTCACCTCGGAGGAGAGCGTGTCCGGGTTATTCCGCAGAATCGAGATCGTCTCGAAACGAGCGGATATCCTGGTCAATGCGGCCGGCGGCTACGCGGGAGGCACTCCCGTCGCGTCCACCTCGCCTGATGAATGGCATCAGATGATGCG
>DATEDB010000229.1:0-3879 GCA_035286625.1 Bacteroidota bacterium | reverse complement strand
TAACGGGGCTGATTTCGGGACCGGCAGGGAGACCCTCAGACAGAAGATCGACCGCCTGAAGGGCATCATCTTCGACCCCGCCGTCGATCCCGTCATGACCGAAAAATCTCCCGGCAGGGACTGGATCACCGGCAGCAGCGTGAATTTCTACGGTGACGGCATCACTTACCCCGAAATCGAAAAATGGGCCGCCTCGGGGGGAGAACATTACCCCCTGAATTCAACGGTGGTCAGGGAGAAGGGAAAACTCGTGGAGAAGGTCTGGCGCGCCGGCGGGAACGGCGTTCCCCCGGGGCTGTACGCCCCCCAGCTCCGGGCGGTCATCGACCACCTCGAATCGGCGATACCCTACGCGGCCTCCGACTACCAGCAGGAAACCATACGCCTCCTGGTAAAATTCCTGCGTACCGGTGAGACGGCCGACTTCCGAAAATACAATATCCACTGGGTCGCGGACACCTCCAACATTGATTTCATCCTCGGCTTCATCGAGGTCTACCTCGACCCGAGGGGACAGAAGGCGGAATTCGAGGCCTCCGTCTTCTACACCGACCCCGCTCAGACCCACCTGATGAGAAAACTGGCGACGTACGCGCAGTATTTCGAGAACAGGGCGCCGTGGGAGGACCGGTTCAAGAAACAGATCGACCGGGTTCCGATCGCCAATGTCATCAACGTGACGATTGAAACCGGCGGCACCGGACCGGTGTCCCCCACCGGCATCAACCTGCCCAACGAACAGTCCGTGCGCGAGCAATACGGAAGCAAGAGCGTCCTGCTGCACAACATCGTGGCGGCGTACGATAAATCCGGGGGGAAGGATCTGCTGAAGGAATTTGCGTTCAACCAGGCCGAGATCGACCGCCAGGAGGCGTACGGCACCATCGCGGATAATCTTCACACCGCGATGCACGAGGTGATCGGCCACGCCTCCGGCAGGGTGAGCGACAGGCTCAATGGGAAAGATCCTGCGGATTTCCTTCCCGGGTATTACAACACCCTCGAGGAGGCCCGCGCAGACCTCGTCGCCCTCTGGAACGGATGGGACGATAAACTCGTGGACATCGGCGTGGCCGCCGACCGGGACGAGGCCAGGAAGATCGGCGAGACGATGTACGACCAGGCGGTCCGGACCGCCATCAACCAGCTTCGACGGATAGGGAAAAACACACAGATCGAGGAAGATCACATGAAAAACCGCCAGCTCATCGTCCACTACATCATGGCGAACTCCGACGCGGTCGCCGTGGAAAAACGGGCGGGGAAAACCTATTACCGCGTCGTCGACTACGACAGGATGCACGCGGCGGTGGGGAAATTGCTGGCGGAAATCATGAGGATCAAGGCCGAAGGCGACCTCGCCGCGGCGCAGGCCCTGGTGGACACCTACGGGCTGAAGGTGGACCTCGCCCTGAGGGACGAGGTGCAGGAGCGTGTCCGCTCGCTCGACTCCCCCGCGTACACCGGGTTCGTCATGCCGGAACTCGTGCCGGTCATGGACCCGGAGGCGAAAATGATCGACGTGAAGGTGGAATATCCCCTGGACCTGGCAACCCAGATGCTCTCCTGGTCGGCAGAAACCAGGAAACTGCCCGGGGCGACCGGGTCCTCCAGGTGATACCCCCGCCGACCTCATGACTCAGCAGGATCAGGTGCAACCCCCTTCCCGGGGCCCCGGTGACGTGCGCGCCTGCCGGAAGTGACATGGCTGTCGTCCCACTGAGTGTTTTGATTTTCATCCATTTTTCGTTTATTTTCCCCACACGCCCTGAACACGGTTCTCCCATTTAGGCCGTATTTTTTCCGAATGTCCACGCCCCTGATGAAGCAATACACGAGGATGAAGTCGCAGTACCCCGGCACGGTCCTGCTCTTCAGGCTGGGCGATTTCTATGAAACATTCGAGGAAGACGCCCGGATCGCGTCGAAGGTCCTGGGCATCACACTGACCCGCCGCGGCAACGGAGGAGCGAGCGACATCCCGCTGGCGGGCTTCCCCCATCACGCGCTGGAAAATTACATGCCGAAGCTCCTGAGGGCCGGGCTGAAGGTCGCGGTCTGCGAGCAGATGGAGGACCCGAAATTCGCCAGGGGCCTGGTGAAAAGGGAGGTCACCGAGGTTGTCACACCGGGAGCCGCATTTTCGGACCCGCTCCTGAACGGCGCGCAGAACAATTACATTCTTTCGATTGCTCTCCCGTCCCCGATCTGCGCGGGGAGCGGAACCATCGGCATCGCCTTTGCCGACATCACCACCGGCGAGTTTCACGCCGCCGAGATCCCGCTCTCGGACCTCACGCAACAGGCAACGACCCTCTCCCCCGCGGAGGTCCTCGTCCAGCAGCGCGACCGCGAACCGCTGGAGTCCCTCTTCGGGGGAAACCTTCCCGGCGTTGTGAGCCGGCTGGAAGACTGGATCTTCACCGAAGAGTACGCCCGAGAGATCCTTCTCGCACATTTCCGCACGAAAACGCTCAAAGGGTTCGGGCTCGGTGAAATGGGCGTGGGGGTGATCGCCGCCGGCGCGCTGCTCCATTACCTGCGCGAAAACCAGAAGGCGAACCTCCGCCAGATGAACCGGATCTCCGCGCTGAACCTGTCGTCCTACATGGCGCTCGACCAATCGACGAGGAGGAACCTGGAGATCATCCGGTCGTCTTCGGGGGGGGACGGGGGGACGCTCTTTTCGGTGCTCGACCGGACCGGGACGCCGATGGGAGCGAGACTGCTCAGGCGCTGGATCGACCGGCCGCTCAGGGCCGCCGGGCCGGTCATCGAACGGCTCGACGCCGTGTCCGAACTGGTGGTCTCCGCGGACCTCCGGACGGGGGCCGCCGGGATATATCCCCGCATCGGAGACCTTGAACGGATAGTCGCCCGCGTCTGCACTCATCGCGCCTCCCCGAGGGAGGTGTTCTCGCTGGGGGGGATGCTTGACGCCTCGGACGAACTTCGCGGCCTGTTCATGGGCGCGGGGGGCGGGCACGGGAAAAAACACGCCCGCGCGATCCACCCTCTCGGCGGGCTGGCACGGACCATCAGGCAAACTCTTGCAGACGATCCCCCCCAGGCGGTATCGCAGGGCGGTGTCATCCGGAAGGGGGTCGATCCGGAGCTGGACGGGCTGCGTGACACCGCCCACGGCGGGAAGACCTGGATCGCGAACATGCAGAAGACCGAGCGGGAGCGGACCGGCATCGCGAGCCTCAAGGTGGGATTCAACAACGTCTTCGGCTATTACATCGAAATCACCAACACCCACCGTGACCGCGTACCGGCGGCCTACATCCGCAAACAGACCCTCGCCAACGCCGAGCGGTACGTCACCCCGGAACTCAAGGAATTCGAGGAGAAGATCCTCAACGCCGAGGAGAAGATTCTCGCGCTGGAAACCCGGCTCTTCGACGCTCTGCGTGAATCGATCGCCGCGCGCGCAGGGGACATCCAGGAAACCGCGGCGACCATCGCCACGCTCGATTGTTACTGTTCCCTCGCCGGGGCGGCCGTCGACTCCCGGTACGTCAGGCCGGAGGTCGACGACGGGGACGGGATCGTCATCCGCGGGGGGCGCCACCCGGTCATCGAGAAGCTCCTTCCGCCCGGCGAGTCGTACACCCCGAACGACACCGTGCTCGATTGCGGCGAACATCAGATCCAGATCATCACCGGGCCCAACATGAGCGGGAAGTCGAGTTACCTGCGTCAGACGGGCCTGATCGTCCTGATGGCGCAGATCGGGAGCTTCGTCCCGGCGTCCTCCGCCCGGATCGGGATCGTGGATTCGATCTTCACGCGCGTCGGGGCGAGCGACAATATCGCGTCCGGGGAGAGCACCTTCCTGGTAGAGATGCACGAAGCGGCGAATATCGTCAATACGGC
>DATEDB010000228.1:0-2164 GCA_035286625.1 Bacteroidota bacterium | reverse complement strand
CCACCCGCCGCGAGGAGGAAGACCATCTTTTCGGATAAACAGGTCTTCTATTCTCATTTCTGAAATCACCTTTACCCGATTTTTCAGTTTTGAGATCATTTCGGTCTCTTAACCGCTATCCCCCCTTAAAATAATTCATTTTCCGTGATTTTTTCCTACCCGCCGATGGCATAATAATTGAATTCAGATAAAAAAGTCCGATTATCCGATTAATCATGTCCATCATCTTTTCTCGCAGCTGCGAATACGCATTATGGGCGGTGATCTACCTCGCCAGGGGGGAGGACGACGGTCCGGTCCACCTCCGGACCATTTCGGATGCGATGGGCATACCCCATCACTTCCTCGGGAAAATTCTACAGATCCTGACGAGGGACGACATCGTGCACTCCACGAAAGGCGCCAACGGCGGTTTCAGGCTGGGACGAAACGCCTCCGACATCAGGCTTCTGGAGATCGTCCACTCGGTTGATGGAGAGACATCGCTCAACAAATGCATCATGGGATACCCCGAATGCACCGAAGACAGCCCCTGCCCGCTTCACGGTGACTGGAAAATAGCCCGCGAAACGATCCTGAACATGCTCCGCGAAACAACGATCGACGAATTGACGGCCGGACTCGACCGGAAACTGGCGGTAAAGACGGCCATGTCATAAGACACCCTCAAAACCAAACCCGAGATGACAAAAGCCACCGACATCCTCAAGAACGAACACCGCGCCATCGAGCGCGGCCTGACGGTCCTGGAACACTGCGTCTCCCGTCTCGAATCGGGCGAGCGGGTCTCCGCCGGCACGCTCGCCGACATCCTGAAATTCATCCGGACCTTCGCCGACAAATGTCATCACGGCAAGGAAGAAGGGTATCTGTTCCCGGCGCTGGAACGCAGCGGCCTCCCGAGGCAGACCGGTCCTCTCGCCGTGATGCAGGCCGAACACGACGAGGGCCGGAGGCTCGTCGGGGCGATGGCCAAAGCCCTGGACGGGGCGGGTTCCGGCGATCCCGCCTCGGTCGGTATCTTCTGCCGGAGCGCTTACAGCTTCACCGGGCTACTGCGCGACCACATCAGCAAAGAGGATAATGTCCTGTTCGTCATGGCCGACATGCGGCTGCCCGACAAGGAACAGGAGAGGCTCGCCGAAGATTTCCACGCAGCCGAAACCACCGGCGAGGCCTGCATGATGAAATCGGAACTCCTCAGGATGCTGGACCGCCTCGAAACCGAAATGCTCGACAAATCAGGGAATCCGGCGCCGCCCGTCCGTGATCCCCGTGACCAATAACATCCGGGAGAGGGAAATGACGCCGAAATCACGCATCCTGAATTACCCGGCAATTCTTGTCGCCCTGGCCCTCCTCACCATCCAGGGGACGGCGATCTCCCAGGAAACCGCCTCGTATTTCAAGCAAAATTGCATAAGCTGCCACACCATCGGCGGAGGCAGGCTGACCGGGCCGGACCTGAAAAACGTCACGCAGGCCAAGGACCGCGCGTGGCTGTCCCGCTTCATCGTTGACCCGAGGGCGATGCTCGACGCGGGAGATCAGTATGCGCTTGACCTTCAGAAAGACGCGCGGGGAGCGGTGATGCCCGCGCTTCCGGGAATGACGCGGCAGAGGGCCGAGGCCCTGCTCGATTTAATCGACGCCGAATCAAAATTGGAAAAGTCGCAGTTCATCGGGGTGCAGATCAGCGACCGGCCCTTGACCCAGCGCGATCTGGATCTCGGCCGCGAGCTCTTCCTCGGCACCCTACCGCTGAATGGCGGCGGTCCGTCCTGTCTGTCGTGTCACAGTGTCCACGGCATCAACGGTCTCGGCGGGGGGACGCTCGCCCCGGACCTCACGACGGTCTTCGAGCGTTACGGCGGGCGTAAAACTCTGGCTGTCTGGCTTTCGGCTCCGGCCACCCCCACCATGCAATCGGTTTTCAGTAAAAAACCCATCGACCCGGATGAGATCCTCGGTCTGGTCGCCTACTTCCAGCACACCCTGCAGCGCAGCCCGGAAGACGCTTCGACCGCCAGGCTGAATTTCGTGCTGCTGGGGCTGGCGGGAACGCTGCTGGTGCTCGGACTTTTCGACGTCGTCTGGAATAAACGCTTCCGCGCGGTCCGCCGCCCCCTGGTGCAATCAAAAAAGCTGGAGAATGTTCATGAAT
>DATEDB010000227.1:0-3261 GCA_035286625.1 Bacteroidota bacterium | reverse complement strand
GAAGAGGGTGGGTTTCCAGGGCGGACTGGTCACCACCAGGTACCAGCGCACCGTGTCGGCTCCGTATTTTCCGATCACCGCGAAAGGGTCCACCGTGTTCCCCTTCGACTTGGACATTTTCTGTCCCCGGCTGTCCAGGATGAGTTCGTTCACGATGAGGTTCCGGTAGGCCGGACGGTCGAACAGGAACGTGCTGATCGCGTGAAGGGAGTAAAACCATCCCCGCGTCTGGTCGACCCCCTCGCAGATGAAATCCGCCGGGTGCCGGGCGTCGAAGAGGTCCGTGTTCTCAAAGGGATAATGCCACTGGGCGAAGGGCATCGCGCCCGAATCGTACCAGACGTCGATGAGCTCGGGCGTGCGCGTCATGGTTCCCCCGCACGAACACCGGAACGTGATGGCGTCTACGTAGGGTTTGTGAAGATCGGGCTCCCCGGTCAGGCCTTCCCCCTCGCCCAGCTCCGCCATGCTCCCGACACATTTCTTCGAACCGCAACCCGCGCAGATCCAGATCGGCAGCGGCGTTCCCCAGAAACGGTCCCTGGAAAGCGACCAGTCCTTGTTCTCCCCGAGCCAGTTGCCGAACCGCCCGGTTCCCATCTCCGCGGGATGCCAGTTGATCGTCCCGTTGAGCTCCACCATCCTCGCGGCGTACCGCGTGGTGGCGATGTACCACGACTCCCGCGCGTAATAGAGGAGGGGCGTCCTGCACCTCCAGCAATGGGGATAGTTATGGGTGATCGTCGCTTTCTTATAGAGCAGGCCGCGCTCCTTCAGGTTCCTGACGATGAGCGGGTCGGCATCCTTCACGTACTGCCCGGCGTAATCGGTCACTTCGGGGCCGAAATTTCCGCTGCGGTCCACCGGGTGGATCGTCGGGATGTCGTACTTCCGGCAGGTCTGGTAATCGTCCTCACCGTAGGCGGGGGCCATGTGCACGATCCCGGAGCCGTCGTCCGTGGTCACGAAAGGCGCCTCCACGACAGTAAACGCCTTTCCCCCGACCGTGTGGTAGCTGAACAGTCTCTCGTATCCCTTTCCTGCGAGCGAGGAACCTTTGAATTTTTCGATGATCCTCACCTCGCCATCGAGTACTCCGAGCCGCGCTTCGGCCAGGATGAGATGTTCTCCCCCGTTGAGGACCTTCAGGTACTCCACGTCCGGGTTCACCGCCAGAGCCACATTCGAGATGAGCGTCCAGGGGGTCGTGGTCCAGATCAGGAAGAACGTTTCCTTCTCCCCCTTCACCGGGACCTTCACGTAGACGCTGGGATCGCTGACGTCCTCGTACCCGAGCGACACTTCGTGCGAGGAGAGGGGCGTCTCACAGCGGGGGCAGTAGGGCTGGATCTTGAATCCTTTATAGATCAGCCCCGCGTCGAAAAATCTTTTGAGCGACCACCAGACCGATTCGATGTATTCATTCCGGAAGGTCACGTACGGGTCGCCGAGGTCGATCCAGTAACCCATCCTCTCGGTCATGTTCTCCCAGTCCGCCTTGTACTTCCAGACGGACGTGCGGCACTGCTCGTTGAATTTTCCCACCCCGTACCGGACGATGTCTTCTTTATGTTTGAATCCGAGTGTTTTTTCGACCTCGATCTCGACCGGCAGACCGTGGGTGTCCCAGCCCGCCTTCCGGTGGACCTGCCGCCCCTTCATGGTCTGGTAGCGGCACACCAGGTCCTTGAGCGTCCGGCTCATGACGTGATGGATGCCCGGCCGGCCGTTGGCGGTGGGAGGACCTTCGTAGAACGTGTAGTCCTCTCCCCCCTCACGCTCCGATACGCTCCGGCGGAAGACGTCCTTCTCCCTCCAGAATTGGATGACCGATTCCTCGAGTGCGGGGTAGTCTATCTTATCGTCCGATTCTTTGAACACGGTTGTCCTGTCATGTTCGGGTGCCGGGCATTTCCCCCGGCCGTCCGTTTCACCGGCCGCGGCTCACGCGGCCGACCACCCCGGTGAACACGGCGGTGAGTTTCGGTTCCGCTTCGGCGGCCACCCTGATGATTTCCGCGACGTCCACCGGCCGGAGCGTGTCGGGGTCGCACTCGTCGGTGATGATCGAGATTCCCAGGACCTTCAACCCCGCGTGCACGGCCACGATATTCTCGGGTACGGTGGACATGCCCACCGCATCGGCGCCGATTCCGCGCAGGAACCTGTATTCGGCGCGCGTTTCCAGGTTCGGACCCGCAACAGCCACGAAGACCCCCTTGCGGCAGGGTATCTTTTTTTCGGCGGCGACCGATTCCGCCGCCGCGATCAGTCCCGGGTCCCAGGGTTCCGACATATCCGGAAACCGGGGCCCGACCGCATCGTCGTTCGGGCCGATCAGCGGATTGTCCCCGAGCATGTTGATGTGGTCGGAGATGATCATCAGGTCGCCCCGGCGGTAGGCCGGGTTGAGTCCGCCGGCGGCGTTCGAAATCAGGAGGGTGTGCACCCCCAGGCCCGCTCCCCGCGCAAGCACCCGCACGGGGAAGGTGATCTGTGTCATCGAGTACCCCTCGTAGAAATGGAAGCGTCCCTGCATGGCCACGACTTCCACGCCCGCAAGCCGTCCGAAGATCAGCCTGCCGCTGTGGGATTCGACCGTTGAGAGCGGAAAGTGGGGGATGTCGCTATAGTTGATGACCGCCCCGGGTCTGATCTCCGCGGCCAGGGCTCCGAGTCCGGTCCCGAGGATGATGCCGATCTCCGGATGTGAACCGGTCTTCGATCTGATGTAGTTCACCGCGCAGGCGATCATTTTCGACTGCCCGACCGGTTCATCCCTTCCGGCCGGCGCGGTGGCCGGACTCTTCAGATTCATTTGTGCGCTCACCTGTCGTCGAGACTCTTCACGATGTCGTCGATTTCCGAGGAGTCCCGTTTGTCCCCCGCGACGGCGTCTTCCGACCCGTCGGATGCTTCGCCCGGATCGTCCCCGGCATCCAGGGCCCTGACCAGCTCCAGTTCGGAGTGGAGGAGCATCTTCAGACGGGACACGATCGATGCCTTCTTCGCCCCGAGTATGGTGACCTGCTCTCTCAACGACATCAGGTCGTTTTTCGATTTATCCAGGATGTGCGCCGCGCGCTGCTCCGCGTCCAGGATGATCAGCTGCGCTTCCTTCCTGGCGTGCTCGACCGCTTTTGCCGAAGAGTCCCGGGCCTGTTCGAGAGTCTGCCCGAGCATCGTCTCGACCGACCTGGCATCCTCCAGCCGGGTCTCCAGTTCGGAGACCCTCCTGGAAAGTTCGGCGTGGCCGGACTG
>DATEDB010000226.1:0-9596 GCA_035286625.1 Bacteroidota bacterium | reverse complement strand
CCTCGCGGCTTCCGGCGAAGAGGAGGTGCGTGTGGGAGTCCACGAAGCCCGGCATCACCACACGGTTCAGACAGTCGAGCACCGTGGCCTCTTTGATAGTTCCCATCGAGAGGTCCTCCATCCTGCCGCACCACTTGATGGTGTCGTCTTCGATGATGACCGCGGCGTTGTCAATCACCCCGATGTCCGACATCTCCGGACCCCGCTTGAGGCGCCTGCCGTGGGAAGGGACGGTGACGAGCTGCGTGATATTGATCAGAGCGAGATTCAAGGCGGTGAAGGATTAAAAAGCGCCCTAAGATAATGAAAATGAAGGGGTTTTACAAGATGGAAGGGGACGACCTTGCCCCTGGCCGATTGCGGGAAAGTTTTTCAGGAGATACGCTCGCGTTGCAGTGGCGCGTTCCCCCGGAAGTCTGAGGTTATACTCCGGACTTCCGATGCTGTCGGGATGGCCCTCGATCACGATGTCGATTTCGGTGTGATCGCTGAGTACCTTGCCGATCGCATCGAGGATCAAGAAGGACCGGGGCATCAGCGTTGTTTCGACCGGGGCCGGCGCCCGTGGCGCCGGGTTGTGAGCCGGGCGACGGGGCGCCGGAGTTCCAGGCGGTAGTGTTCCCACGATGAAAGCCGCCGGGCGCCCAGATTGCGATAAAAACGTTTTGCCCCGGTGTTCCAGTCCAGCACCACCCATTCCATCCGGCCGCATCCCCTGCGTTTCGCCTCCGCCGCGCAGAACCTGAAAAGTTTCATCCCCGCGCCCCGGCCCCTGTGCGACGGAACCACGAAGAGATCCTCGAGGTAGAGGGTGGGAAGCGCCAGGAACGAGGAGTACGTTTCGAACACCAGCGCGTACCCCGCCGCCTCACCGCCCGTGATCGCGATGTACGCGTCGAATCGTTTGCCGGGTCCGGCGCAGTGGGACAGAAACCGGCGCTTCGCCGCGGGGGCTGGAGGCGGGAGTTTTTCGTATCGGGCGAGAGCATCCACGAGCGTCAGCAGGGCCCCCGCATTCCGCGCGGTGACTTTCCTGATGACCGTGGTGGATTTTCGCGTTGCCATACTTTCCCGGGAGTCGATCCCGCGTGGGGACCGGGGGGTCAGACCGATCGGGGGAGCTTACCGGATCCGGCGGGTTCGGCCCACCGGCAGGAATTACGCAGGCCGGAGTGGGTGATGACGGGCGTCGTCTGGCCGGTCAGGTCCGCGTGGCCCCGCGCTTCAGGCGGTAGGAGGCCCGGGTTCCTTTTTTTCGGAATCGGCCGATTCGAGCTGTTCGATCACTTTCGTGAGCCCCTTGGATACGAGCGTGTCGAGCAGCGTTCCGCTGATCCGCACCGTCGGTTCGTCCAGATTTTTCAGCGTTTCCTCCGAATGCCTGGCATCGGGCTCGACGGATTCCGCCAGTTTGATCACCGACGGGTCACCCGTGATATCGGTCGTCGTGGCCGAGCCGACAGCCCCCAGGGCGAAGCGGGCGCCGAGTTCCCTGATGGGCCGGAAGAATTCCTCCGGCACTTCCCGCACGCTGGTGGAGATCAGCTGCCCGACGTCGGACATCCGGCGGTCAAGCGACCGGCCCTTCAGCTTCGAAGACGAGGCGAGCGTGTACATCGTGTTGGTGATGTTGGACGTGAGGGCGGCCGACGAAGACTGGAGGGCGCGGCTCAGGCTCCCCCCGGCGCTTTCGATATTCTCACCGAGGGCCGTGAGCCCGGACTGTACGGAACGGCCGAGGGTTTCGAGCCCCTTGCGGACGTTTTCGCTGTGGCGGAGGGTCGATTGCGCCTGGATCCGCGCCGCCTCGATCTGCGAGTAGCCGCGGTTGTAGGCGACCAGGAGCTGTGTCGAGCGGTCGATGTCGAACTGCAGGCGGTCGACCATCTGGGTGTCCCGCTTTTCGTAATAGTGGTCGCGGGCCCTGTAGAAATGCCAGAGCGAAACCTGCGTCATCAACTGCAGCAGGCTCGGGTCGGTCCCCACCGCGGACATCGCCTTCTGCCCGATGTGCAGGTTCATCGCCGTCTCCCACTCCTTCGAGCCGAGCCGCATGAACCACTGGCGGGCCGCCACAAGGTCGTTCAGGTCGTCGGGCGAGCGGATCTCTTTCGCCACGCCCCTCTGGGCGTATCCCATCGCCGCCATGTACGCGATCGCCGATGCAGACTTGTGGACGCCGAGGTCGGAAAAAAGCCGGAATGCGATCACGAGCAGGTCCAGCACCTTGTCGGTCAGGTTCCCGGTCTCGTAGTGCGTCTTTACCTTGGCGAAGATGTCCTGGGCGCGCTGGAGGGAGAGTTCGGCGATCTCGCGGTAACGCTGCTTCAGGATGAGCGTGCGCCTGGCCTGCTTGTCGAGGTACTTTTTATCCTCCTTGCGCAGCGCAGCGATCGCGTCGCGGATGTCCCGCAGCGATACGCACTCGGAGATCTTCGTGTCCCCGCACAGGTAGCAGGAGGTCCGGGATTTTTCGTAGTCGATCCAGCGGTGGTCGCAGCTGAGGCACCGTTCCATCCCCAGCTTCGCCGAGAATATGTCGGTCACTGGACTCTTTCCTGCAGCTGACGGATGAGGCGCTGGTACTCGTCCTCGGTGAGCTCGCCGAACGCGTATTTCGTTTCGATGGTCTCGCGGTCGAAATGCTGGCGCGCCTTGACGGCCACCTGCCTGTAGGATTCCGCCGCGCGGATGCGGGCGAATCCCCTGAGGGTCTCGATCTCTTCGTGGTAGAGCATTTCCAGGCGGGCCGGATCGGCGGCCAGGTCGACGCTCTTTTCCCCCGCGGACAGGCGCCTGAGGTTCGTCAGTTCCGCGAATTCCCGGGGGCTAATGTTCTGGAGGATCTCCAGCGCGGTCTCGAATTCCTTCGCCTTGTAATAGAAGTGGTACGACAGTTTGAACTCCGATTCTTTCAGGAACCAGTCGGCGACATCGCGGTATTCGGCGGCGGTGAACCTGGCCCGGTCGTAGAGATAGAACAGGGAGAGGTAATCTCCCGCCGCACGTTTCAGGGCGCCGATGCTCCTCATGTCGTCGTTCACCCAGTGATACCATTCCTTCAGGTCGTCGCGGTCTTCCTGCTGGGCGATCTGGAGAAAATCCGTGGGGCGCTCCCATGCAACGAAGAAGGCGTAGGTCAGCAGTGCCGCATCGATGTTGTGCGGGTTGGCGACGAGGGCTTCGCGGAGGATCGAGCAGACGGTCTCCCTCTCGTTCCCCGGAAGAGAAAAGAGCCGCTTGACGGGGACCCTCGGCAGCCTGCGCAGCGTGTTGTGATGGTCGTGGAACTGGAAACCGCGCTGGGGGTTGGATTCCGGTGTCTCGAGCTCCAGCTGTTCGATGGCGGTGTAGAACCGTTCCCTGACCAGGACCTTCCGTGTCCCGTGGTACCAGGGGGTATCGGCGTCACGGAACGCGCTGTCCAGGAACATCCTCCACGCGCTCATCGGGCTTTCAATGAACGAATTTCCGGGCAGGGGGATGGTCGTCTTAAAGATCTCTATAAGGTTCCGGCTGAGGGCGACCTGGTCGTCGGCTTCACCCGAAAGGTGGAGGAGATGATGCAGGAAGTGATGCCTGATCCACGGACGCGTCAGGGTTTCGTCGATTTCTCGGCGTACCTCGGACTTCGTCCTGGTGGTCTCCACCAGGAACGTCGGCCAGACGCCCTCGGCCCCGTCCCGAATTTTTTCTTTACGGGATTTGAGTATTTGAAACCGGATCAATGGAGAACCCTGAAGTTCCAATTGATGGTTATTGTACTGCTTTAGACAGTCCTCGCATACACTATACAGGAGCGTAAGTTACAACCGTGGAGGAATATACAAAAAAAAACAACCAAGTAAAGAAAAAACGGTTGAAACGGGGGATATTTAACGGCGGCCGAAAATGTCAGAAACAGTCTAAAAATGCCTATTTCAGGCCGCAAGCTTTGATCAAACGGGGGGATAACCTTGGAAGTCCCGAGTCTATATTCGTCAGAGTGTGATATTTGGCGAGAAGGTCCAACGGTCCAAGACTGATGGATTCTATCAGCGCTTTCCGACCGAGCAGCCGGTCCACTCCGCGCGCCATCGCCATACCTGCTATCGACCCGTAACTCTCCCAGTAGCCGCTCAGGTTGGCGGAGTACAGAATCTCCTCCGTCTCCCTGCGGGAAAGCCTTCCGGACATGAGCCGCTCGGCATTCCGGTTGAAGGTCGCGAACGATTCATCCATGCGGCGGGTCCACTCGGGCGGAAGCCGGTCGCCGGTCCTCTGTTCCATCGACAGGTAATAGGCGATGCCTTCGTTCTGCACCAGGTCGAGGAGGTAATCGAGCGGCCCGGTGTGCTCCGCCTGGTATTGCTTCCAGAACGGCGAGGCGTCTTTGTACAGGCCGAACGCGGCGTGGAACACCTCGTGGGCGACCGTGACCAGAATCGACACGAGTTTCGATTCGGGGTCCACCGGGTAGGCCGCCCCTGCGGCGAGGTTGATGATGATTGTCAGCTGGCCTTCGCCCTCGCCGACGAACTCCGGGATTGTCCCTCTCCAGGCGATTCTCCTGACGTACGCGTCGGCGTTTTCGTGCCCGAGCGCAACGACGTACACGGGGATGACGGCGTCGATGGCGATATCCCGCGGGAAGACCTGTTCGACTGTGGCGATGACCCTGCTGTTGAAATTGCCCCTCCGGAGCTCTTCGAGGAGCTCCGCGATGGCGTCGGCGCTGGCCCGGGCGTTTTCGAGGCGGAAGACGTCGTCGCGGATGATCTGGTGGTCCCGCAGGGAATCGAGATACGACCGGAGAAGGGCCGGGACGCCCCCGTTTCCGGCGATGAGGCCGGTGGTGGAAGCGGCGATCCTGTTACCCCGGAGTTGAGCCAGCTGCTGCGTGCTCACGTATTCGTTGCGCAGAAGTTTCAGGGTTTGCTCGGCGGCCTCGTAATCGACCGCCAGGCTGATATTGAAGGGGGATTGTGTCTGCCCCGTGGCGACCGGGGGGGCGGCGGGGAGGGACATCGCCCCGCACAGGATCAGTGCCGTGGGGAATGTCCTCTTACGGACAGACCGGGTGGAAGCCCTCTCAACCGGGGTCCTCACCGGGGGCCGGTTTCCATCGGGATCCGCACACCGTGCCTCTTCGCGTTCCCGATCGCCCGTTCATATCCCGCGTCGGCATGGCGGACGATGCCCGTGCCCGGATCGCAGGTCAGGACCCGGCCGAGCCTTCTCCCGGCTGCGGGCGTGCCGTCGGCCACCACCACCATTCCGGCGTGGATCGAGAGCCCGATGCCGACCCCGCCCCCGTGGTGGACGCTGACCCAGCTGGCGCCGCTGACGGCGTTCAGGAGTGCGTTGAGGATCGGCCAGTCGGCGATGGCGTCGCTGCCGTCCAGCATCTTCTCGGTCTCGCGGTTGGGGGAGGCGACCGAGCCGCAGTCGAGGTGGTCCCTGCCGATCACAATGGGGGCCTTCACTTCGCCTGCGGCCACGAGGTCGTTGAAGATTTTTCCCATCTTCGCGCGCTCGCCGTACCCGAGCCAGCAGATCCGCGCCGGGAGTCCCTGGAACTTCACTTCCTTCTGCGCCTTCCCGATCCACCGGCACAGGGGCCTGTTGTCCGGAAAGGTTTCCAGTATGGCGCGGTCGGTCCGGTAGATGTCTTCCGGGTCTCCGGAGAGCGCCGCCCAGCGGAACGGGCCCTTGCCGTCGCAGAACAGGGGTCTGATGTACTCGGGCACGAATCCCGGGATGTCGAAGGCGTTCGTCACACCGGCCGAGAGGGCCTCCCCCCGGATGTTGTTCCCGTAATCGAACGTCACCGTCCCCATTTTCATGAGGCCGAGCATGGAGCGCACGTGTCCGGCGATCGTGTCCTTCGCCATTGAAATGTATTTTTTCGGGTCGTCCGCACGAAGCCGCAGGGCCCCGGGATAGGATATCCCCGCCGGGACGTACCCGTTGAGGGTGTCATGCGCCGATGTCTGGTCGGTCAGGACGTCCACGTGGATGTTCCTGGCGAGGAGTTCGGCGAGGATGTCGGCCGCGTTGGCGTGGAGGGCCACAGACTTTGGTTCCTTCAGTTCCCTGGCCGTCTGGAGGATCGCCAGCGCCTCGTCCAGCGTTTCGGCCATGGTGTCCACGTATTTCGTCCTGAGGCGTTTCTCTATCCTGTCCCGGTCCACCTCGATCGCCAGGCAGGCCGCGCCGTTCATCGTGGCGGCCAGGGGCTGCGCTCCGCCCATCCCGCCGAGGCCGGCCGTCACTAGGAGCCTCCCGGCCAGCGTCCCGCCGAAGTATTTATCCGCGACCGCCGCGAATGTTTCGTACGTACCCTGGAGGATCCCCTGCGTGCCGATGTAGATCCAGCTTCCCGCGGTCATCTGGCCGTACATCGTCAGGCCGAGGGCCTCGAGCCTCCTGAACTCGTCCCAGTTGGCCCAGTTCGGAACGAGCATTGCGTTGGAAATCAGCACCCTCGGGGCGTCCGTGTGTGTCGTGAACACCCCCACCGGTTTGCCGGACTGCACCAGCAGCGTTTCGTCGTCGGCCAGATTTCGCAGCGTCCGGACGATCGCCTCGAAACACTCCGGGTTTCTCGCGGCCTTCCCGGTACCGCCGTAGACGATCAGCTCCCCGGGTTTTTCGGCCACTTCCGGATCGAGGTTGTTCATCAGCATGCGGAGGGCCGCCTCCTGGATCCATCCCCTGCAGCTCAGGGCGGTCCCGCGGGGCGCTGTGACGGTGGCCATTTTCGTCGTCGCGCGCGCCCTCAATCGCGCCCCCCTGAGGCGGCCATCCCGACCGACCTGATGCTCGGCATCAGCAGCACGCTGTTGAAAAACACCCTGTTGAGCGAATCCCAGAAGAGCCGGAAGTTCGGGTCGTCGGCGAAGAGCATGACGTTGCCGGCGCCCGACGATTCGTGGATGAGGAACGGCGTCCCCGCCAGCAGTTTTTCGTTCTCCGCGGACATGTACCCGCTGATCCGGGGGGATTTTCTGTAAATTCCCACGTTGTAACCCGATTCAGAGAGCTCGAACGCCGTGTTCGACGCCCGGAAGACCGCGACGCTGGTGTCGTACCCGAAGCCGAGCGGGTGCGAATTGTCCAGCTTTACGCTCACGATCGTGCCGGGGACGGCTTCCATCCGTCGTTTCTTTTCGCGCTCTTCCACCGTCAGGAGTTTTGCGAGCTCTTCCTCGTCCGGCTCATCCGGTTCATCGACCTTTTTCCGTTCATCCTTTTTCCCTTCGGCCTGTTTTCCGTCGGTTTTCTTCTTTCTGTCTTTGAGCTTCACCCCGGAGATCCCCGACCGGTTCCGGGTCGCGTACACCGCCCCCCCCTCGATGCCGACAAAGGTCCCGCCCGCGGCGATCCACGTTTTCAGTTTTATCGTGAAGTTCGAGTCGAGCGCCGACGCGTAACCCCTTCCCCCGGCGTTATCGTCCGGGAACACGATGGCCGTGTAGCCCGCCAGGTCGGCGCGGGCCAGGCGGTCGAGTGTGACCGGGACGAAGTCGGTCCCGTAGTCGGTGTCGAACATCGACCAGATCGAACCGAACGCCGTGGTCCCCACCGGGTCGCCCGTCGCCACGGCGATCCTGGGCCTCTTTAACAGCACCGCCCGGTCGGACCCGAGGTTCATCCCGCTTTCGGTGAACCCGCTGTTTGCCCCGGCGATCTGGAGGTGAAACTCCGTCGCCAGGGAGGTCATCATCGAATCGATTCCCGCCGGGTTCGGCTTCACCGGGACGATGATTGTCCCGCGGCCGTATGTCCGACCGCCGAGGCTGAACCCGCGCATCGCGACGTGTGTCCTGTACCCGGCCCTGAGCAGTCGCACCAGCGCCCGGATCGCGTTGTTGGAGGTCCAGGACATGACGTACGCGTACCTCGCAGACCCGCCCGTGACCGTTCCCGGCGGGACGGTGGCGGCTCTCACCGGCGAGGTCCCGACATCGGGCACCGACGAAGACCAGTACGTTTCGACGCCGAACGCGATCGGCAGGCACCACGCCGAGATGTCGTAGAATGACGTATCGGTGACCACGGGTTCACGCTCCATCAGCGCCATGATCAGCCGCTTGGCGGGCTGGTCCAGGCGGATGATGTACGACCCGGCCGGAAAGGCCTCCGGCGGACGCCCTGAAGGGGAGTAGGTGTTCACGGTGCCGGCGGAAAAAGCCGCACCGGAGCGCAGGACCCCGACCCCCTGGGCAATCAGGAGGTCGATCAGCTTCGCCGTTTCTGCCGGGTCTTTTCCCGGGGGAATGATGAACGACCGGACGGGTCCGTTCCCGCCCTCGGCGATCGCGTCCGAAAAAAATTTCCTGAAATCCCGCAGCCGTTTCTCGCGGTTCTCCGCTGTGGTCCGCAGTGTGGCGAGCGAGGTGGCGGTATGGTGATCGATGCGCTCTTTTAATGTGAGGATCGCCTCGTCGCGCCGGCGCACCCTGACGCCGGTCTGCCCGGCCTGTTCGTACGTCATCCCGATGGCCCCCTGGAGCGACGGCCAGGAGTCCCCGTACCCGGGATAGAAGAGGTCGAACGATTCGCCGCTGTAGTAGGTCCACCCTTCCCGGTCGAAGGCCTCGGCATTACCCCTGCCGTAGATCTCGCCCCACTCGACGGTGGATATCGGAAAGTTCGTGTTGATGGGCTTGAAGGCGGGGAAGAAGAAATACGAGCTGTTGTACCCCATCTCGTGGAAGTCCACGTGCACGTGCGGCATCCACTCCTGGTAGGCCTTCACCCGCGCCCGGCTTTCCACCTGCGTGAGCCACGCCCAGTCCCTGTTCAGATCGAAGAAATAATGGTTGGTCCGCCCCGAAGGCCAGTCCTCATTGTGTTCCACCGCGGCCGGATCCTCGTTGGGGGAGGTTCCCGAGCGGGTGATCTCGTAGTTGACGTACCGCTCGTGCCCGTCCGGGTTGAGGAGGGGATCGATCACGACAACGAGATTCCCGAGCAGGTCATCTGTCGCCGCGTCCTCAGCCGAGAGCAGAAGATGGAGGACGTTCATCGCCGCCTCGGGACTGGAGGCCTCGTTGCCATGGATCCCGTAGGAAAGCCAGGCGATGGCGGGCATTTTTTTAATGAGGGCGGCGGCTTCGGTGTCCGTCACAGACCCCGGATCGGCCAGCCGCCGGCTGTCAGCGCGAATGGAGTCCAGGCGGGAAAGGTTTTCCGGGGAGCTCACCACCGCGATGTAGAGCGCCCGGCCTTCGTATGTCGTCCCGTACCGGATGATCTTGATCCTGTCGGGCGCCGAGTCCGCGAGGGCCCGGAGATAGGACTCGATTCCGGCGTGGGACGTGAACCGATCCCCCAGGCTGTAGCCCGGCACCCCGGGAGGGGACGGAATGTGCTGCCGGGAGAAACCCCGCGGGGCGGCCCAGAGGATCAGCGCCGCCAGCAGGACGGAGCGCAGTATCGTTCGCATGGAGTTCATATGGTATTGTGGTCGAAATCTGATCGGCGAGGAGTCGGTGACCGGCGCAGCGCGTGAATCCCCCGGGGGATGGCCCGGAGCCGTCACCCCAGTTTATAGCCGATGCTCCTCAGGAATTCCTTCCGGGTGGTGATGTCTTTCTCCGTTTCACTCC
>DATEDB010000225.1:0-2555 GCA_035286625.1 Bacteroidota bacterium | reverse complement strand
CCCGACATAGACGCCGCCGTTCCTGATGAGCCCCGCCTCGTCAATGCCGTCCTGCTGGATCGGGGCCTGTACCTTGAAAATGACCTCCCCCGCGGCGTACAGCTCAGCGCTTTGGCGGACGATTTTCGCCCCCGCGGCGACGAACTGTTTATCGGGGATGGAGGCCGCCTCCCCGGCGCCGGCCTCGACGGCGACCTCGTGTCCGTCCCTGAGTACCTGTTTCACGGACGCCGGCGTCAGGGCCACCCTCGTTTCGCCCGGCGCCTGTTCTTTGGGTACCGCGATTTTCACCGTAAGCTCCTTCGTAAAATGGCGTTAATCCCAGGTGATGGAATACTTCGGGAGGACGTCGATGGCGATGTCGCCGACCAGCGCCAGGCTTGTCGCCACCGGAGCGGTCATGCCGGTCCATCGGCGCATGAAATCCGCGACCCCCGCCGCGTCGCCATCCCCCTCCAGAACCACGAGGTCACCGGCCAGCGCGGCGATCCCCTTCCGGAAATTTGGAAAGTCGATGCTCCAGCGTTTTGTGGAAGTGTCGTAGAGGATTCCCCCGTTTTCGACCAGATAGTTGAGCGATATGGCTGCGGCCCTGCCGTGCGCCTCGTTCAGCCCGAACCGTATCGACCGGAAGAGGCTCCCCAGGTATGAAACGAAATATTCCCGTTCCCGCGAACGGTCGATCACCTTTTTATCCATGAGATAGATGAGCGAGTGCATGCCGGCGATGTCGGCCTTCGCCTCTTCGAGTGCGTTGTAATCGGGGCCGATCGCGTTATTGATCGGCATCCCCCTGTTGGGGCCGACCATCACCCTCCTGGGCCCGATCGCGTGGCAGATCTCGTGCATCAGGACGAACTGGAAAAAACCCTCGTCGGAAAGATACTGCAGCTGATCGGGGTGGATGAGCCTGACGCTGACCGGCCTGATGATCGTATTGAACCTGGCCTTGAACATGTTCTTCCAGAAGGTTTTTTTGGATCCCTTCTTCTGGTGGACTTCGGGGTCGTTCGGCAGGTTCGTCGCCACCGCCTGGTAGCCCGCGGCGGCCTCGCCGGTCCGCAGGATGTCGGTGACGATGACGAATTGCGCGGTCAGGCCCTCGATTTTCGACTTGTACTCCTTTCCCACCGGGAGGTTCTGTTCCATTTCGTTCAGATATTTCTTGTAGAGGTCCAGCCGGCGGGATTCTTCCTGGTCGACGACCCCGATGCTCGCCTCGTACTTGGCCTTGACCCCCTTGATGCCGTCGGTGTAGACCTCGAACGGTCCGAAGACAATGTCGTACCTGTTGCCGTGAAGTTCGATCCAGGCCGTGTCGGCGTCAAAATATGTATCCGACAGCAGCCCCCTTGCCTTCAGTCTCAGGAAGTTCGTGAAGGATTCATTGTCGGAGAGATCCGCCGCCTCGTTCAACAGGCGCGCCATCGGTTGGACCCACCTGGCGTACGATTCATGAAACGGCACGGCGGTGTACCCTCCACTGCCGTCTTCCCTGATGACCGTGTACGGTGACATGAACGCTTCCTTTTCTGCATCGGGAAGTTTCTCCAGGATGCCGTTGAACTCGTCCGCGGTCATTCCCCGCGGGTAGTATTCCTGGCCGGGATAGAATGGCATGGTCCCGATGAATGTCGAATCGTGCCGGAGGAGATCGAAGGGTCCGGCGTTACGGTTCAGAAGCGTCAGGAGTTTCGCCCTGTGGGGGTCATCCGGCAGTTTGGCGAGACTGTCCCTCAACGCGAGGCCGTACGCCGAGGTCTGCATCCAGTACGCCGTGTCGAGGTACCATGCCGCCTCGATCAGTTTCTTCAGCATCAGTTTGTCGTTTTCCGGAAACGACGAGGCGTCGAACGGCATATTGTACGGGGCGTACTGGGCGAGGTATCGGTCGAGCGTGGCCTGGGGCGCGACCGGGACGGGAACCTCGGAGGCGCATCCCGGAATGAGCAGGAATGGAAAGAGCAAAAACGACCTGAAGATCTTCATGGCACCATCGGGTTGTGTATGGGATCGGAAGAACGGAATTCACTTGTGGCGGATCCCGGAGGGGAGAGTGCCGGGGTCACGGGTATTTCGGGGTTACACCCATGTTGTAGAAGGTGAAGGCGTAAATATCAGCGTATTCTTCTATGATTTTCGATGTGGGTTTCCCTCCGCCGTGCCCCGCCTTCGTTTCAATGCGGATCAGCACGGGGTTCGGACCGTGGTATTTTTCCTGTAACGTCGAAATATACTTAAAAGAATGCGCCGGCACAACCCGGTCGTCATGGTCCGCGGTGGTCGCCAGCGTCGCCGGGTATGGCAGCCCCTCTTTGATGTTATGGATCGGTGATAATTTCAGGAGGTTCCGGAACTGGACCGAATCGTCGCTCGAGCCGTAGTCGGCCACCCACGCCCAGCCGATGGTGAACTTGTGAAACCGCAGCATGTCCATCACGCCCACGGCGGGGAGCGCGACCCTGAAGAGCTCCGGCCTCTGGTTGATCACCGCGCCGATGAGCAGTCCGCCGTTGGATCCTCCCTGGATGGCCAGCTTCGCCGGTGAAGTGTAT
>DATEDB010000224.1:0-2328 GCA_035286625.1 Bacteroidota bacterium | reverse complement strand
CCGTCGGGTCTCTTTTTGGAGCGCGTCTATTATAAAGGCGATGCCCGGAACAGGCCGTTCCTCCCGGTGATGGAGGTCGGCCGTGGGGCGTAACTCTGCATACGCCCGATGAACGTCTACGGCATCATTATTTTGTGCGCCCTGGCGGGAGAGTTTCTCCTGAACCTCGCGGCGGATCTCCTGAACCTGCGGTCGCTCAAGCCGGGTGTTCCCCCGGAGTTCGCCGACGTGTACGATTCGGCCACCTACTCAAAATCGCTCGCCTACACCCGCGCGAGGACCCGGTTCGGACTTGCGGTGTCGGGTTTCATGCTGCTGGTGACGCTCGGGTTCTGGTTCACCGGCGGGTTCGATACCTTGGACCGTGTCGTCCGCGGGTGGGAACTCGGCTTTCCCTGGACGGGGCTCGCGTACATCGGGATCCTGACGCTGGCAAGGGGCCTCATCTCCCTTCCCTTCGGGATATGGTCGACATTTGTCATCGAGGAAAGGTTCGGGTTCAACAAAACAACCGCCGGGACATACGCTGCGGACGTCGTCAAAAGCGCGCTCCTGGGCGTCGCGATCGGGGGCGGGCTGGTTGCCGGGGTTTTGATCCTGTTCGAACGGGCGGGGCCGGAGGCGTGGCTCGCCTGCTGGGGGTTCGGGACGGCGGCCGTGCTGATGATCCAGTACGTGGCGCCGGTGTACCTCATGCCCCTTTTTAACAGGTTCACCCCCCTCGGTGAGGGTGAGTTAAAAACGAACATACTGGCGTACGCCTCGAGGATCGGGTTCCCGCTTCAGGGCATCTACGTCATGGACGGCTCGAAACGCTCGTCAAAGTCGAACGCGTTTTTCACCGGCTTCGGAAAGAACAAGCGCATCGCGCTTTTCGACACGCTGATCGCAAAGCATTCCGTGCCGGAACTGATGGCGGTCCTGGCGCACGAGATCGGACATTACAAAAAAAACCACATCCGGATCGGGATGGTCCTCAGCGTCCTGCACATGGGGGTTGTTCTGTTTATTTTTTCGTACTTCATCGGCCACCGGCCGTTGTTCGAGGCGTTTTTCATGCAGGAGATGTCGGTCTACGCCGGGCTGATTATTTTCGGGATGCTCTTCGCGCCGATAGAATTTTTCGTGGGGCTCGGCATGCAGATGGTCTCGCGGAAAAACGAGTTCGAGGCGGACCGGTTCGCCGCAGATACGCTCGGGACCGGCAAGGATCTCATATTCGCGCTCAAGAAGCTGTCGTCGGACAATCTGTCCAACCTCACGCCCCACCCCGCGTACATTTTTTTGCATTACTCGCACCCGCCGGTGCTCCAGCGGATCAGGGAGTTACAGGCGGTCTGAAATGGTTGGATGCGGCGAGGGTCCGGGAAATCAGGCTGTCATGCCTGGTGGGATGCCGGTCGATCCCGGCGGATACCCATTGATTCCCATTGATCCGGTGGGATCCCTCCTGATGATCAGGCATGAAACTGCGATGCGATGAGGTAACAGAGGCCCCCAACCACCGCCGAGACCGGGATGGTCAGGATCCACGCCCACACGATTTTTCCAGCGATCCCCCACCTGACGGCCGAGAGACGGCGTGTCGCCCCGACCCCCATGATCGCGCCGGCGATGGTGTGCGTTGTGCTCACCGGGATTCCCACGATGGCCGTTCCCACCAGGAGCGTGGCCCCCGCAGTTTCAGCGCAGAATCCGCCGATCGGTTTGAGGTGCGTCAGTTTGACCCCCATGGTCTGGATCACCTTCCAGCCTCCGGCAAGCGTGCCGAGAGCGATGGACGTGTGCGCGGCGAAGATCACCCAGAGCGGGATGTAGAAACCGCGCCCGGCGTCGTAGATCCACGACGGCAATTCCACCGATGACGAGGCCAGCAGTATGGCGATGATCCCCATGGTCTTCTGGGCGTCGTTGGAACCGTGGCCGAGGCTGAACGCCGCCGAGGAAAGGAGCTGTCCGTACCGGAAGCCCTGGTCCACCTTGCGGACATTCATCCGGCCGAAGAGCCAGTGCATGGCGATCATCAGGAACCACCCGATCACGAGCCCGAGGACGGGCGAGAGGAAAATAAAGACCACGACCTTGGCGATCCCGCTCACCACCAGCGCGTCAATGCCCCCCTTCACCAGTCCCGCCCCGGCCAGTCCCCCGATCAGGGAGTGCGAAACGCTGATCGGCAGGCCGAACTTCGTGCAGAAGGAGGTCCAGGCGATCGCCCCCACCAGCGCGGAGAGGATCATGAGTTCGGTGACGACCTGGGGATGGACGATCCCTTTCCCGATGGTGTTGGCCACATGGACGCCGAAGGCGAAGGCGGCCGCGAAATTG
>DATEDB010000223.1:0-2991 GCA_035286625.1 Bacteroidota bacterium | reverse complement strand
CCGGCGGGGAAAATTCCGTGAACACTTTTTCCACCTGGGCGGTCAACGACGCGTGATCGTACACCACCGAATGACGCGTCACCCCCGTGCTCGCGTCCTCCCGGGCGGGCTTGACGATCAGCGGGTATTTCAGCCCGTGCCTTCGCGGGATTTTCGGCTGGTGGAGGGTCCGGAAATGCGGCGTCGGGATGCCGTTTCCGGCAAGGATCTGCTTGGTGAACCCTTTTTTCTGGCAGAGGGTGAGGGCCCCGTGGGGCGCGCCTGTGTAGGGAATCCTCATGAGGTCGAAAAAACCCGCAACGGGGGCCTCAAGCGCGGGGTCGTCGTGAAAGTACTCGACAAGATTGAAAATCGCGTCGGGACGGGTGCGTGCGAACGCCTTGTGGAGTATCTGGAAATTATCCTCCGCGTTGACCAGCTTCGACCGGAATCCCGCGTCCTCAAGTCCCTTCCTCACCGCATCGTATTCTTCGAAAGCGGTCGCGACGTCGATCTTATAGACCGGATTGAAATCGAGCGTCTTCGGGTTCACACCTTTCAGTTTTTCGTATTCGTCTTCGCCCGTGTGATTGTACACGACCCAAACGGATGGTTTGTCGGTTTTCATATTTCGGGAGGGTGGGTGTCTGTCGAATATAGGAAACGGAAATGTGCCTGTAAAGATATTATTTCCCCGGGACAGCTCCGGACGGGTCGACCGGAAAGATCCACTTCGCGATTTCCCCGATTTTGACCCGCGCCGCAGTCAGTCGCGCCGCAGCCCCGCCGCCGGGCAGGCCCGACACGATCAGGGCCAGTTTTTTATTCTGTTCTTTAAGCCGGACCTTTCCGTGCTTTTCAGCCGCAACGCGTACCATCAGGCGTTGAAACGGGGAATCGGGTGAATTCGGGTCGCCATAGAATGCGAAATCCGCGGGATCGGGAAGGATTATCGTCAGCGAGTCTCCCGAGAGAGAAACTTTCTGAAAACGCGCGCGCGAGGCGGCGTGTTTCATCCCCACGACCAGGAAGAGGTTCTCCACCTCCGGGGGATATTCGCCGAACCTGTCGGCGAGTTCCTCTTTCATCGACCGGATCTCTTCCTCCGTGCCCGTCCGGTAGAGGCGCCGGTACAGGTCGAGCCTCTCGGTGTCCGATTCGATGTAGACTTCCGGGATGAGCGCCTCGGTATCCGCGTCCACGACCGCTTCCGCTGCCGCGGGGGTCACCGCGCTTCCGTCCCCTCCCGCCTCCGGTAAAAAGAGTTCCGCGAACTCCTCCCGCTTGATTTCCGCCACCGCCTCCATGATCACCCGTTCGTATGTTTCGAATCCCATCTCGGCCACGAACCCGGACTGTTCTCCCCCGAGAAGGTTTCCCGCCCCCCGGATCTCGAGGTCCCGCATTGCGAGGTTGAAGCCTGCGCCGAGCTCGGTGAACTCCTCAAGGGCCTGCAGCCGGCGAAGAGTCCCCTTCGGCACCGACGACAGCGGCGGGGTCAGGAGGTACGCGAACGCCTGGACGTTTGAGCGGCCCACCCTGCCGCGCAGCTGGTAGAGTTCTGCCAGGCCGAACCTGTCCGCCCTGTTCACGATGATGGTGTTCACGTTCGGAATGTCCAGTCCCGATTCGATGATTTTCGTGCAGAGAAGCACGTTCGAGCGTTTCTCCATGAATCCCAGCATCGCCTTCTCCAGCTCGTGCCCGGCCATCTGGCCGTGCGCCACCTGGATCCTGGCCTCGGGGACGATGTCCGCGACCTGCCGGGCGATGACGTCCAGATCGCTTACGCGGTCATGAACAAAATACACCTGTCCGCCGCGGTGGAGCTCCCTGACGATGGCTTCGCGGATCACCTCGCGGTGGTGTTCGCGCCCAGCCGATCCCCCCGGGACGATCTCGGTGGCGACCGCCAGCCGGTTCCGGGGAGGGGTGGTGATCAACGACAGGTCGCGCGACCCGATCAGCGAAAACTGGAGCGTGCGCGGTATCGGTGTGGCGGTCATCGCGAGCGTGTCCACGGTGGTTTTCATCTTCCGGAGTTTTTCCTTCGCGCTCACGCCGAAGCGGTGCTCTTCGTCGATGATGAGCAGCCCCAGGTCCCTGAACGCGATGTCTTTCGAGAGCAGCCGGTGCGTCCCGATGACGATGTCCACCGCCCCGGTCGCCAGGTCTTTTACTATGCGCGTCTGGTCTTTCTTCGATTTGAAACGGGTGAGGTTTTCGATCCTCGTCGTGTATCGCGAGAGCCGGTCGTGGAATGTGTTGAAGTGCTGGTGGGCCAGGATGGTGGTGGGCACGAGCACGGCCACCTGCTTCCCGTCGAGCACCGACTTGAAGGCGGACCGTACCGCCACCTCGGTTTTGCCGAACCCCACGTCGCCGCAGATGAGCCTGTCCATCGGGGCGGGTTCCTCCATGTCCTTTTTCACGTCGGCGACGGCCGCGGCCTGGTCGGGGGTGTCTTCAAATAAAAACGACGCCTCCAGTTCCTTCTGCCAGTGCGAATCGGGTGAGAAGGCGAAGCCCATCTCGTGCTTGCGGCGCGCATAGACGGCGATGATGTCACGCGCGATGTCCTTGATTCTCTTTTTGGCCTTTGCCTTCGTTTTCTCCCACTCGCCGCCGCCGAGGCGGTGGAGCGCCGGTGTGTGTCCCTCGCTCGCAACGTACTTCTGCACGCGGTTGACATAACCGAGGTTCACGTAGAGCGTGTCGTCTTCCAAAAAAAGGATCTTCATCACTTCCTGCTCCACGCTCCCCACCCTGATCCTGGTCAGCCCCCAGAACTTCCCGATGCCGTGGTCGGTGTGCACCACGAAATCGCCTTTTTTCAACTGCAGGAGTTCCTTCGGCGTGATACCCCTCGATTTCCGCCGCCCGGGCAGGCCCCGCTGTTTCTTCCGCCCGAAGATTTCATGCTCTGTGAAAAGGGCGATCTTCGCCGCAGGAAACACGAAACCCGAATGGAGGGAGGTCGGAAGGATCGAATACGCCGATGGATCCGCCGGC